>JBJYWZ010000001.1:0-1758 GCA_046259725.1 Promineifilaceae bacterium (SeqCode)
GAGACCAACATGACGAAATTACATGAACTATATGAGCTTGGCCAGTCCATGTGGTATGACAATATCGAACGCGGCATTATCAAAAGCGGAGAGCTGCAGCATCTGATAGACGAAGGCATCATGGGCATTACCTCCAACCCCTCAATTTTTCAAAAGGCGATAACCGGCAGCGACGACTATGAGGATGCGCTAAGGGCTCTTGCTGAAGACGGCAAGGACGCCTTGCAGATTTTCGAGGCGCTGGCAATTGAGGATATCCAGCATGCGGCCGATCTGTTGTACCCGGTCTATGAGGAAACCGAGGGCAAGGACGGCTACGTCAGCCTGGAAGTGAACCCGACACTGGCGCACGATACTGTTGGGACGATCGCCGAAGCGCGGCGTTTATTCGCTGCCCTGGGACGGCCGAATGCCATGATCAAAGTGCCGGCCACGCAGGCCGGCATCCCCGCCATCTCCACCTTGATCGGAGATGGGATCAACATAAACGTTACGCTGCTCTTTGCCAATGCCAACTACGAGCAGGTTGCCAGGGCTTACATTGAGGGCCTGGAAACCTATGCGCGGAAGGGTGGTGATATTGGCCGTGTGGCGTCGGTTGCCTCCTTCTTTGTCAGCCGTGTCGACGGTATCGCTGACAAGGCGTTGGAGGAAGTTGGCAACGAGGAACTGCAAGGCAAAACGGCCATCGCCAACGCCAAAATAGCCTATACCATTTATGAAGAACTTTTCAGCGGCACGCGTTGGGACGCGCTGGCCGATCATGGAGCGCGCGTCCAGCGCCTGCTGTGGGCCAGCACCAGCACAAAGAATCCCGAGTATCCCGATACGATGTATGTCGATGGACTGATCGGCCCTGAAACGGTGAACACAGCGCCGCCGGCCACGATCGAGGCATTTCAGGATCATGGCACGGTGGCAGTCACCCTGACTATTGGGGTTGACGAGGCACGCCAGCAGCTGGCCGAGTTGGAAGCGCTGGGCATCAGCCTGGATGCGCTTACCGAGAAACTGCAGGTGGATGGCGTCAAGGCCTTTGCAGATTCTTTTGTTTCCCTTCTCGACAGCGTGGATCAACAGAGACGCAAAGCCCTGGCCGCTGAAATGTCCATATCTGTTTCGCCTGGCAGCCATAAAACCGCCTTTGAAGCTGGCTTGCAGCAATTGGCCGATGAACAGATCATCAGGCGTATTTGGGATGGCGACTATACCGTATGGCGGCCCGATCCGGCGGAAATCAGCAATCGCCTTGGCTGGCTGCGCATCGCCGCAGAGATGCAGGGCAATGTGAGCAGGCTGAGCGATTTTGTAGAGCAGGTGAAAGAAGCGGGTTACAGCGACGTCGTCCTGCTTGGTATGGGCGGATCGAGCCTGGCGCCACAAGTGTTCAGCAAGGTCTTCGGCACGGCCGACGGTTATTTGGACCTGACCGTGGTTGACAGTACCGATCCGGGCATGATCCTTGACGTTGACGAGAAAATTGATCTGGCAAAAACGCTCTTTATTGTGGCCACAAAGTCAGGGGGAACGGCCGAAACGCTTTCCGCCTTTAAGTATTTCTACAACAGGCTGGCGGCCACGGCCGGCGTTGAAAACGCGGGCGAGCATTTTGTGGCCATCACCGATCCCGGCAGCAAGCTTGTGGACATCGCCGAAAAATATGGCTTCCGTGATATCTTCCTCAACAATCCAAATATCGGCGGTCGCTACTCGGCGCTCTCCTATTTTGGGCTGCTGCCCGCTGCGTTAATTGGCGTT
>JBJYWZ010000002.1:0-1915 GCA_046259725.1 Promineifilaceae bacterium (SeqCode)
AACAAATCCCAGCTGTTCCAGCGCAGAAAACGGCCGATGTAGATGCCCAGCCCACCGGCGCCCAGCGCGGCCAGGGCAAACAGCCAGCCGGCGGCGAAGCCGAAATAGCCGTTGATCAGATCCTGCATCATGCGCAGCGATACGAAGCCCAGAAAGAGGCCCAGAACTGCGAACGTAAGCAGCAGAATCAGGTCATACCACAGGGGGACGTGTGCCCTCGCCTTGAGGTGCAGCAGGTCGGTAAGCATATAAGGTGCGTTGGGGAAGAACAGTAGCCAAGGCAAAGTGACGGACAGCGCAGCCAGCGGCCATTTGCGCATGCGCAGCGCCAGCCAGGCAAATGCTACCGGAAGCCAGGCCAGAAATAGATTCCACAGAAGAAAGATAAATAGCAGTTCCCCGCTGTACATCGCCCGCACAGTCACAAGAGCCACGGAAAATACGGACACCAGAACGAGGGCGATGAATGTAAACCACTTATTCAAATCCATTCCTCCAAACGATATCATGCTCGCATCGGGTATTCAACGACAAGGTACCTACGATTTACAGACGGTTGAGATTCCAGATTGGCGCCCCTGGAGGGTGATGGTGGTTACTTTATTTCTGATCCGCTGGTATGCAGGCTGGATATCCCTCGTCGTAAAGCCCCACATGGCGAAGAGCAAGAGGACGGACAGCGATAGGTGAGCTAATGTCTGTTGAGGAGATAATCCAACAATGTTTATTGTAGCATAAGTGACTGTATGGCGCGCACGATGGAAGCTCCCTAGTAAAGCTTCGCCTGGCTTCCACGCTGCTTACCTGGGAGCGAGTCTGACCATGAGCAAGAAGGCGCTGAAGCCCAAAGCCGGACCTCAGCGCCTTGAACGTTAGCCGTAGACGCCGTACTCCTTGTTGAAATCAATCATCGCCTTCAGGTTTTCCGGCCCCAGGCGCAGGCACGCACCGCCATCGAAGAAGCCAAGACGCTGCGACCCGGCAACGACGGATGGCCAAGTTAGTCACAACTCTTCAGTTGGGTGGCTCAAGGCGGAAAGCTGACCGCTAACGGCCGATATCTAGTCTGCACCCAGCGCCTTCAAATAATCATAGCTCTTGAGCATATTGTCATCGCCGCCCACTTCTAGCGTGGTATATTGGGCGTTGCCGTCTTTAAGCACATCATAGACGCCGGGGATGTCGATAACGCCTTCGCCCAAGGCAATGGGACCGAAGCCGCAGCCATACATCGTGCCCCGCTGTGCTTCCCAATCGGCGGGCAGATCCTTCCAGTGGATATGCCAGATGAGTTCCTTAAACGCCTTGGCCATTTCTACAGGATCCGCGCCGCCCAGCCAGGAATTGCCGGTATCCATGTTCACGCCCACGTTGTCAGGATTGCCGAGCTTATCCAGGATGGCCTGCATACCGTCGATGGAGTCAGTCAGGATGCCGTGCGGCTCAAGCAAAATACGCACGCCTAATACCTCCGCCAGGCGCACCGGTTCGTACAATTTTTCGGCCACGATAAAAACCCGTTCGGCGTCAGAAAGATTGTGCCCCCATTCAGTCTTGGGGTCACCTTCCGTAGTAATGACGTCTTTCACGCCCATAGCGGCGGCCAAACGTATGGCCTTGAGGATCTCGACTGTACTGTAGACGGCAGGTGAGGAGGCATCAAGCAGATTGGCGTGGGCACAAACGCTGGTGATCGTCAGGCCATGTTTATCGAACATGGCTTTTACATCGGCAGGGTTTGAATCAAGGCTCAGCGCGCCGGTGAAGCCGAACTCCCTGCCCAGCAGCCCGCCAGAGTGGTTGTCGGTGACATCGGCATATCTAAAGCCTAGATCGGCGATCCGTTCCAGCTGATGTTCCACTAGTGAAAAGGGATCAACAAGTGCAAAACATCCTACTTTCATTTCTTGCTCCT
>JBJYWZ010000003.1:0-6098 GCA_046259725.1 Promineifilaceae bacterium (SeqCode)
ATTAAAGATAATTCCGGCCAGCGACAGCAGGAAAGAGAGGCGGTAGCTGGTTTCCGTGTAAAAATCGCGGGCGATGAACGCACCAAATAGCTTCATTCGCTCCCTCTCCCGCTTTCTCCGGTAAAATGGGCGAATACGGCTTCCATTGTAGGAGGCGTGCCCTCAATGGTATAGACACGCACGCCATTCACGTTCAAAAAGTTTAAGACGGCTTCCAGTTGGCCATCACTCTCTCCGGCGGTGAAATTCAAATCACTTCTGTCCTTATCCATGCCGGCATCTGCGATATGATAGTGGGGCAGCAGCCGTCTCAGCTTCTCCTGCATGGCCAGACTCAGCCTATCGACGGTGAGCACATAGTGGCGGCGCGGGTCCAGCCGGCGCCTGAGATCTTTCGGCGCGCCTATGGCCTGGATTTGTCCCTCGTGCATCAACGCGACCCGTTCGCACATCGATTCCGCTTCCGCCAGATCATGCGTGATCAGCAGTATCGTTATATCCCCATTTTCTCGTAGTTGGTTCAACAGACTGTGAATCTGCGCCGTCGCCACGGGATCAAGACTGCGTGTTGGCTCATCCAGGACCAGGACTCTGGGGATATGGAGCAGGGCACGGGCGATAGCCAATCGCTGTCGCATCCCACTCGATAGGTCGGAGAATCTCTGGTCGCTGCGATCCTCCAGATTGACGGCATGAAGCACACGGCCGATATGTTCCTCCGCCGTACGGCCGTATAACCCGTGAAGCGCCGCGAAAAACTGCAGGTTGCGCCGTAAGGAGAGCCGCCAGTAAAAGCTGCGTTCATCCGATACAACCAGACCTGTGACCGATCGAATCGCGCGATCATTCTTAAGGTCAATGCCGGCAACCGAAGCCTTCCCCGAGGTAGGCAGGATCAGGGTGCATAACATTTTGACCAGGGTCGTCTTGCCCGCGCCGTTAGGTCCTAAGAGACCGTACATTTCCCCTCTATCCACCGAGAAGGAGACGTTTGAAACGGCCGTTAGCGATTCGCCGTCCATACGCGGCCGCCAGAACCGGTTGCGCGTGTAAATTTTGGTCAATCCGTCAGTCTGTATGGCTGTTTCCATAATCGCGCGCAAGTCTACGTTAACCTGGTCCAACGTCAAGTTATCTCCGATTATGTGAAATCACGAGGTCACTGCGCTACAATCCCCAGGTGCTGAGGAACTGAATAAGACACTTTTCCGCTATACTTGCTTTGAGCGTTGGAGATAGGTGATGAAAGACATAGTTGACGATGTAGAGGCCTGGATCGAAGGCGGGCAAAATGCAATTGCGGTTGCTACCGTGTTAAAAACCTGGGGCTCAGCGCCGCGCAGACCCGGCGCAAAAATGGCCATAGATAGTCAGGGACGTCTCACAGGTTCGGTCAGTGGAGGCTGTGTGGAAGGGGCCGTGATCGAGGTAGCCCGCGAGTCGCTGGAAACTGGCGAAGCTCGCAAGCTTCATTTTGGCGTTGTCGACGAGACAGCCTGGAGCGTCGGTCTGGCCTGCGGCGGGTCCATCGACATCTTTGTCGAAAATCTTGATCTCAACACGTTTGAACAGGTAAAGCGCCTGATTGATGAAGAACGAGAAGGGAAAATTCTGACCGTGATCAGCGGGCCGCGACAGATAGTTGGCCAGAAAATTGTTGTTGATAATGAAGGCGTGCGAATAGGTGAGATGGCTTCTGAACTGGAACAGCGCATGGTGGAACTGGCGTCCACAGCCATGCAAACACAGGTTATGGATCTCGATGAAGAAACCAGGGTTTTTGTCGAGTATATCCGTCCTTTGCCGACATTAATCGCCGTCGGCGGTGGCGAGATTGCCATCGCGCTCACGAGAATGGCCAACCTGCTTGGTTACCGGACCGTGGTCATCGATCCGCGCAAGATCTTTGCCTCGGATGCGCGTTTCCCACACGTCAATAAACTTATCCAGAAATGGCCCAGGTCTGCCTTCGCCGAAGTAGAACTGACGCCCGATACGGCCGTTGCCCTGCTGACACATGATCCTAAAATCGATGATCCCTCGCTGGGCATTCTTCTGGATCGCGAACTTTTCTACATAGGTGCCCTGGGCAGCCGCAAAACGCACGCCAAACGCCTGGAGAGACTGGCCAGGAAGGGATTTACTGCAAATGAAACCAGCCGCATCCACGCGCCGATCGGCCTGGATATTGGCGCGGCCAGCCCGGCGGAAATCGCCATTTCAATCATGGCCGAAATTGTCAGCGTTCGCAATGGCAAACAGGTAGATTCCTGATGACCTTGTCAGGTCAAAACTGGCCAACAGCGGCTGGCTATCTTCTTGCTGCCGCGCTCTTGCTAGGGTGTTCTTCGCAGCTGGATTTGGCGGACTCAAAACCGGCAGATTCGGTGTTCGACACGGCCGGAACCTCAGCGGCCGAACCGGCTGCAGCAGGTGAACAGACTGCTGCTGCTGATAATCAACCTGCTGAATCGCCAACCGCTGAACCACTGCTGGAAAAAACGGCCGTTGTTCCAACGCAGGCAAACGCCGATGTTTTATACGTCGTTGCCAGGCAGGAATCTGAGAATTCCTGGCAGTTCACAGTCACGGTCGAGCATCCCGACACAGGATGGGAAAACTATGCCGATGGTTGGGATGTCGTTCTGCCTGATGGGACGGTCTCTAAACCGGATCCCGAAAGCCCCTTTACGCGGCTGCTTCTGCACCCTCACGAGAACGAGCAGCCTTTCACACGCAGCCAGGGCGGTGTGATAATAAAGCCGTCAGTCACCGAGATTACTGTGCGCGCTCATGATCTGGTTGATGGGTTTGGCGGGCGAACGGTGCTGGTTGACCTCTTGCGAGACAAAGGTCCCGATTACGAGGTGCAGAGATTAACGCCTTGATCTTCAAGCCCTTGTACGGCTGCCGCAAGTCTGCAGAAGGATGCTGCTAAATGGTGGCCGTTGGTGTCGACCTGATTGAGGTTGAAAGAATTGCCGCGAGTCTGGAGAAATACGGCCAGAGATTTCTCGACCGCATTTTCACGGCGCGTGAACAAAAGTACTGCGACGGCCGTGCCGAAAGCCTGGCTGCTCGTTTTGCCGCGAAGGAAGCCGTGGCCAAGGCAATCGGGACAGGGATCGGCGACATTAGCTGGCAGGACATCGAAATAGTGAACGAAGAAAACGGCCGTCCAACGGTGGTGCTGCACGGTGCGGCGGAGGCGATGTCCCGTACGATGGGTCTTGAACTCTGGTCGGTCAGCCTGTCACATACGCAAACACACGCCATTGGCATGGTGGTCGCTGCAAACACAAGCTAAATTGTCACGAGAAAGCTAAACTTCATGAAATATACCTTACTGGCCGTCCTGGCCCACCCCGACGATGAATCCTTCGGACTGGGAGGAACACTCGCTCGCTATGCCAGAGAAGGCGTCGATGTTCATATTGCCATTGCCACTGATGGTGTCGCCGGCTCTGTGGCCGAAGGCTACGAGGATACACTGGCCACGCTGGTTGAAGTGCGTAAGCGCGAGCTGGCCGAGGCCGTTGATGTGCTGGGCGGCACCCTGCACATGCTGGGTTTTCGCGACTCAGGCTACATTGGCGATCCGGCCAATGAACATCCGCAGGCTTTTATCAATATCGATCCGCGGATTTCTACGGAGCGGGTGACCGCACTGATAAGGGAGCTGCGGCCTCAGGTCGTGCTGACGCATGATGAGACAGGCGGCTATTTCCATCCCGACCACATTCACTGCTGCAAAATTACAACAGACGCCTTTTTTGCCGCTGCAGATTCCGACCAGTATCCCCAGGCAGGTCCGGAACCATTTCAGCCGCAGCGGCTCTACTACTCTGCATTTCCCAATCGCATGGTCAAATTGTTTACAACCCTGATGCGCCTGCGCGGGCAGGATCCAACCAAAATGGGCCGGAACAAGGATATCGATTTCACAAAATTGGGAATACCACGCGGTAAACTGCATGCTCAAATTGAGTACGGCCGTTATTGGGACATAAAGCGTCTGGCCAGCGCCAGTCATCCCAGCCAGGGCGGTGGAACAAGTAATTCTCGTGCGCTGCCGGATTGGATACAAAGACGGTTCCTGGCCAAGGAATATTACATTCAGGCTTATCCACCGGTGGCGGATGGTTATCTGACGCGAGACCTGTTTGAAGGTGTTGTCGGGGAATAAATCTCCCTTAAGTCAGTCACTGAATGACACAAAGAGGGCCCATATTAGCTTGGGCTTAGGGGGGAAAGGGGTATAATTTCAAGGTTCATTTGGAGAATAATGGGAAGACTATGACATTGTTTCGGCGATCGCTGCGCTTGTTTTTTGCCATAATTGGATTTGTTCTGGGTCTTGCGGCATTTACTTCGGCTTACCTGGCCCGTACCATGATTGCCCCCGCGCGGCAAAAGCTTCGCGCAACACCCCAGAGAAATGGGCTGAAGTTTGAAGATGTTGAGTTTCCGGCGGCGGATGGGCTGCGAGTATCAGGCTGGTTTGTTCCTGCCCCTGCTGAAGCCGGGGCGGAGGCTGCGACAGTTGTTGTGGTACATGGCTGGCAGTGGAATCGCCAGGGATTTGAGGGCGGCAGCCTCTTTTCCAATGTGACTGGCAGTGAGCCTGTTGACTTACTCCAATTCATCACCGATCTACACGTAGCCGGCTTTAACGTGTTGGCCATTGACATGAGGAATCATGGTGAAAGCGCCGCGTCCCGCCCGGTGACATTCGGCCAGAGTGAATCCAAAGATTTATTGGGCGCTCTTGATTACCTCGAAGATTGTCAGGGTGTAGACGTTTCTCGAATTGGCGTCATTGGCTTTTCCATCGGCGCTAACGCCATTCTTTTTGCGCTGCCGCAGACCACCATGATCAAAGCGGCCGTAGCCGTTCAGCCCATGACGCCTTCACTCTTCACGCGACGATTTACGCTTAATTTGTTTGGCTTTCTGGGATCCTTAATCGGAATCCTCTCCGTATTCATATACAATTTGTTTGGCGGGCAGCGTCTTTCCGGCATCATCCCCGCTTTTGCGGCTGCCGGCAGTGGTGACGTGCCGCTGCTCTATATTCAGGGCACGGGAGATGAGTGGGGCAGTGTTGAGGATGTCTCAGTGATGGCTGACATGACGCCGGGCCAGAAACAGTTGTTATTTGTCAATTCACAGCATCGCTTCGGCGGCTACAAATATGCGCTTGATCATCCGGCCGTTGCCATTCGCTTTTTTGCAGAGCACCTGAAATAGTTTACTTTTCGGCGACGCCGCCATTGCAGGATAATGGTCAGCAAAACGGAGCCGGGTTGCCCGGGCTCCGCTTGCTACTGTCTACCGCTTGTTGGACGCGTGCTACTCGCGCAGTTCCCGTTTGAGAATTTTGCCCGTCGCTGTCATGGGCAACGACTCACGTAGTTCGATGATGCGCGGGTATTTGTAAGCGGCCATATTCTCTTTACACCAGGCTACAATTTCATCCGGAGATTCCTCCGCCCCCGAATTCAGGATGACAAAGGCCTTCACCTCTTCCCCATGGCTTTCATCGGGCACACCAATGACGGCCGCCAGACTTACCGCGGGATGCGTCATTAACACTTCTTCGATTTCGCGTGGGTAAACGTTAAATCCTCCGCGGATAATCATATCTTTAACGCGGTCAGTGATGTAGATGTACCCTTCCTCATCAAATGTTCCAATATCGCCGGTATGCAGCCAGCCGTTTTCAATTGTCTGGGCTGTCGCTTCCGGCCGTTTGTAATATCCTTTCATAACGTTGTGACCCTTGATCAGGATTTCACCCATCTCTCCAACTGGTACATCATTTCCTTCAATGTCGACAATACGGATCTTAATTCCCCAGACAGGCAGGCCTACCGATCCGGGTTTCGTCGGCCGGTCTGTACGGTTGAAACTGGCTACCGGGCTTGTTTCGGAAAGACCATAACCCTCCAGAATGCTCACTGAAAAACGTTCGCCAAAGGCTCGCATCACCTCAACGGGCATGGCCGAGCCGCCTGAGACTGCGAGACGCAAATTTGCGGCGATCTTCTCAATATCATATTTTTCTGCGTCTGGATAGTTGAGCAGCGCCCAATACA
>JBJYWZ010000004.1:0-2755 GCA_046259725.1 Promineifilaceae bacterium (SeqCode)
CTGACCGTGGGCGATCCGGCGTGCGATGTGATGGCCGCGTGGGCCTGTTTAACGGCCGAAACGCGGGAGACCTTTCGCGCGGCGCTGGGCGTGGACGACGACACCTGGGCGCGCGGGCGCGGCTGGGCACTGTCTTTCGGGCTGATCGCCCTGCCCTACTACCGGGAGAGCAATCCCGTCCTGGCGGCGACGGCGCGGCGAGCGATTGGGGAGGTATTGGGGGAGTAGTGGGCAGTGGGCAGCGTTCAGTTTTCAGTATTGGGTTTCTGGATCGCGAGAGGGGAGGAGTGTAGAGTGGTAAGAAAAAATACCTCCATTTTTTCTATTCTTATTGGTACACGTCATTTGGCCTTAGATGATTACAGCCATTAGGAAACAAGGTATCCTACAACAGTGGCAGGGTGAAAGAAGCGGACGAACAAGACCTCTGGGAAGAAGCGGCTGCCCTACTGGAGGAGAGATGAGGGGGCAGGATGCAGGATGCAGCGGGCGAGTAGCAGGATGATTTTTTGGGTTTTGGGGCATGGGTTTGCTGATCGTGGCGCGATCGATGTCACCGCCATAAATGGGGGTGATCGATCGGCCGATCACCATATCTGGCTGGGTTTAATTCGCGTTAGCCGAGTTTCAACTAGAATAGCCGCGCTTGAAGCCCTGATCGTCTAATCGAGTAATATCAGTACTATGCGAATCAATTTTGCGTAATTGGCAATTCGTTTATTATTCCCGGATATATCTTTTGCCTGGGCCAGGAGTAAGTGCATGACTTTCGATCCCAACAACGACCCGCATCGGCGCTATAACCCGCTGACGGGCGAATACGTGCTTGTCGCGCCGCAGCGGCTGAAACGGCCGTGGCGCGGCCAGGTAGAAAAAACGCCCCCCGCCCTGCTGCCGTCTTACGACCCTACCTGCTATCTCTGCCCGGGGAATGAACGATCGAGCGGCGAACGGAATATGAAGTACGGCAGCACGTTTGTTTTTGAGAATGATTTTCCAAGCCTTCTACCCAATCCGAAATCCGCAATCCCCAATCCGCAGGCCAGGCTGCTGCAGGCCAGGCCGGTGCACGGCGTGTGCCGCGTGATCTGCTTTTCGCCGCGGCATGACCTGACGCTGCCGCAAATGGAACCGGGCGAGATTCGCGGCGTGGTCGATGTGTGGGCGGAGCAAACGGCCGAATTAGGAGAAAAGCACCGCTGGGTACAGCTTTTCGAAAACAAGGGGGCGATCATGGGCTGTTCCAACCCCCACCCGCATGGCCAGATCTGGGGCATGGACCAGCTTCCCAACGAGGCGGTGAAGGAAGATGAGCAGCAGCGCCTGTACTACGAGGAAAACGGCTCCCCGCTGCTGGTGGATTACGCGGCCCTGGAGCTGGAGTTGGGCGAGCGCGTCGTGGTGGAGAACGATCACTGGGCGGTCGTTGTGCCCTACTGGGCGATGTGGCCGTTTGAGACGCTGCTGCTGCCGCGCCGCCACGTCGCACGGCTGCCCGATCTGGAAGACGGCGAACGGGAAACGCTGGCGGCGATCCTCAAGCGCCTGCTTACGCGCTATGACAACCTGTTCGAGACCTCTTTTCCGTACTGTATGGGATGGCATGGAGCGCCATTTTCGATTTCGGATGTTGGATTTCGGATGTCGGATGTGGACCATTGGCAACTGCATGCGCATTTTTATCCGCCGCTGCTGCGGTCGGCAACGGTGAAGAAGTTCATGGTCGGTTTTGAGATGCTGGGGGAAGCGGTGCGCGACCTGACGCCGGAGATCGCGGCGGCGCGCCTGCGGGAGCTTCCGGAGAAGCATTATCTAACTCAATAGAAACCGGGTTTTTGGCAAAAACCCGGTTTCTAAAGAACGGAGGAGATGGTTAACCGTTGAATGCCCGCTCCAACCCGGCGATATCGATTTTCTTCATTTGCAGCATGGCTTGCACGGCTCTGCCGGCTTTTTCCCTGTCGTCGGCCGTGATCATCTGCATGAGCTGACGGGGAACGATTTGCCAGGAGACGCCAAACTTATCCTTGAGCCAGGCGCAGGGCTGCTCTTCGCCGCCGGCTGTGAGATTGTCCCAGAAGTAGTCGACCTCTTCCTGGTCCCTGCAGTCAACGATAAAGGAAACCGCTTCATTGAAGGTGAAGTTGTGCTGGTGGTTGCTGTCCATGGCCATAAATTCCTGGCCGTCGAGCCAGAAGGAGGCATGCCTGACGGTGCCTTCTACCTCAGGGGCCTCGCCGGCGCCATAGCGGTCCACGCCCTCTATCGAGGAGTCCTCAAAAAGGGAGGTATAGAGCTGCATGGCCTCTTCTGCCTTCCCGGACTGCTCGCCGACAAACATCAGCGACAGAGCTATTTTCCACGGGCGGGGCTCACCGAGATACAACTGCCAGGAGACACCGAATCGATCCTGGACCCAGGCGTACCTGTCGTTGAAGGGGTATTTCTGCAGGGGCATCAGGACGGCCCCGCCATCAGAGAGTTCCGCGTATAGTTCGTCGACTTCCGCTTCCGTAGGGCAGTAGACGAAGAAAGAAATGGCGGGCGTGAATTGGAACTGCGGGCCGCCGTTGAGGGCCACAAAGCGCTGCCCCGCCAGTTCAAAGGAGACGGTCATCGCGCTGCCCTGGGGCTGCCCGGAAACTTCGGCCGACGCGTCATCGTAACGTGTAATTTCGCCAATCCTGCTGTTGTCGAAGAGAGTGACATAGAAATTGGCCGCCTCTTCGGCCTGGGTGTCAAACCACAAGTTGGG
>JBJYWZ010000005.1:0-3845 GCA_046259725.1 Promineifilaceae bacterium (SeqCode)
TACGGGCAATGTGTTCGGCGCGGACTTCAGCCCTGATGATAAACATGTTGCCACGGCCGTGGGTGACGGCACCGTGCGCCTTTATACGCTGGATATGGAAGAGTTGATTTCACTGGCCCGGGAACGCGTGACACGCGATCTGACCGACGAAGAATGCCGCGTTTATTTACACACGGAAATATGTCTGGTAGAGCAGTAGATCAACGTTCAATGGTTTTGCCCAGGATCAGCCATGGCGGAGATCATGGCTGATGAAGAGGCTGCCGAAACGTCGGCCGAAAAGCCCTCATCCGGGAGCAAGGTGACTTTCGCCCACGGCACTTGCAGTTACTTTGGCCAGCAAACACTGATGGAGGGCGACATCGAGCTTGCGTTCTACGTACGCGAGCAAGATAAGGAGAAATCCGGCCTCTATTTCTTCACGCTCGATCCGGGCAAAAGCTTCATGGACCTGATGGCAACGACAGGACGGCCGATGTGGCCGGATTGGGCGCACATCGCCTTCACTCTGGCGGCCGGTCCCGGCGAGACCGCCTCGGAGAAGTTTACAGCCAGCGAATACGTGCTGAATGGCGTCTGCCGGGCCGTCCACGGTCAGCAAGTAACGACCGGCCGTAATTAGAAGCGAAGGCTCGAAGAGCGCCGTACTCGCCGCGCGGCGCTTTGCTCTTTGCTGAAATGCCACGCCGAATGGCCCGGTCTAGCGGTTCACCACTGCAAGACTGTCCATTTTTCAAACAACAGATATAAGACATCGCGCTTGTTCCTGCAGATAAAGTAAATAGACTTGAGATAAAAGTCGGATAGCGCCATCGGGTCAATGGCATACTCACGGCCGTCTCTTCACAAAGTATCCTGGGATCATCAACTAGAGATAAAAAGTCGATGTTCCAGGCCGGGTGGTTTTTGCTTCGGCAGCATTATTTTGGGGCGAAACGGTCTTAGGCACGTATACCATCCATGGGTTATAATACTCCGTCGTTTAGAAGGATTTAGTTATCAAGATAATGAATCATTCTCAAGAAAATAAGGAAACTGCTGCAGATTCACCAACCCTTTACGGCAGATTTGCCGATCTGCTGGATGCACATCCCGATGCCGTACTGATTGGTACGGCGCTTGTTGTTGGTGTGTTGACAGGAATCGGCGCAGTCATTTTCAACTACCTGATTGATGGCGTTGCGCAGTTTAGCTATGAGTGGGTTCCTGACGCGACAAGCAGCCTGGGGAAAGCCTACGTCATCTTCGTTCCCGCTATTGGCGGCATTTTTGTCGGCCTGCTCGTCTATTATTTCGCCAGCGAGGCCAAAGGGCATGGCGTCCCTGAAGTTATGGAAGCTGTGGCAATTAAAGGAGGCCGGATCCGCCCTCGAGTTGCTATTGTCAAGGCATTGGCCTCATCGATCACCATTGGCACCGGCGGATCGGCCGGCCGCGAGGGGCCTATTGTGCAGATCGGCTCAGGTCTTGGCTCAACACTTGGCCAAGTGTTGAAATTATCTCCCGATCGCATAAGCAATCTGGTTGCCTGCGGCGCTGCAGCGGGCATCGCTACCATCTTCAACGCCCCTATTGCTGGCGTCATTTTTTCGCTGGAAATTATTTCCGGTCGCTTCACGGTTCGCTACTTCAGCAGCGTCGTGGTTGCTGCCGTGTCGGCAAGCGTTATCGGACGTGTCGCACTTGGCGATGCGCCGTCATTCATCATTCCGCATGAATACGGTGTCAATTCGCTGTGGGAATTCCTGTTTTATCCCTTTTTGGGTATCGCGGCGGCCCTTGTGGGCGTCACATTTACCCGCACTCTTTATTGGGTCGAAGACTTTTTTGATGACATCAAGATTGCCCCGGAGTGGACCAAACCCGCCATCGGCGGCGCTTTGCTCGGTGTGCTTGCTTTTGCCTATCCGCTGATTCGCCTGGCCCAACCGGTTACCTGGACGCGCGTCCCGCAAATTTACAACGTCGGCCATGACATTATCGAAAGCGCGCTGGACAACCAGATGTTGTTGGGTGCTGCCCTCATCTTGCTCGTTGCCAAGATATTGGCCACAGATTTGACACTGGGTTCTGGCGGTTCCGGCGGTGTCTTTGCCCCGGCTCTATTCATGGGCGCCATGCTCGGCGCGGTTTTTCAATCGGGCGTCGATTATATATTTCCCGGCATATCAGCGCCGCAAGGGGCTTACGCTGTGCTGGGTATGGCGGCGGTATTTGCCTCCGCGACCCATGCGCCTATCACGGCCGTGATTATTTTGTTTGAATTGACCGGTGATTATCAGCTCATCTTGCCTCTCATGTTAACAGTTGTGGTCGCCACGCTGCTGTCACAAAAGCTGCTGCATGGCGAGTCCATCTACACAATCAAACTGACCCGGCGGGGTATCCGGCTCGAACGAGGGCGCGACCGCGATATTTTGCAGGGTGTGACCGTAGATGAGGTGATGAGCCACCATGTTGATCCTATCTTTGCCGATAGAACCATTAAGGAACTGGCCGATATGCTGGTCAAAACCCATCATCATGGCTTAATGGTGCTTGGCGCGGATGGGAAGTTGGAAGGCGTCGTTACTATTTCAGATCTGGATAAGGCGCGTCGCGAAAAATTGCCTGAGGACACGCCGGTGAGCGCGATTGCCACGACATGGCCGCGGCTGAAAGTTGCTTACCCGGATGAAACGATGGGCGATGCGCTGGCTCGTATGGGCGCGCGCGGTCTGGGCCGGCTGCCCGTCGTGTCCCGCGACGATCCTTATCAACTACTCGGCGTTGTCAGGCGTTCGGCTATTACCCAGGCATACGATCTGGCTTTAACGCGCCGGTCTGAGATTAAACATAAGACTGAAAATATACAGAGTCAATTTGCTGAAGAAGCAGAATTTGTTGACATTTTGCTTGTTGAAGACGACAGCGTGATCGGCAAAAGCGTGGCTGAAGTCGCGCCTTATTTGCCCGATGACTGCGTCCTGGTTTCCATCAAGCGCAACAATAGTTTTGTCATCCCTCATGGTGATACTGTCTTCCAGGTGGGCGATCAGGTCACCGCATTTATTCGCAGCCAGGACGCTGACTTGCTTTTCCATTACCTGCACGGGCCGGACGAAAACGAGCCGGTTGAGTAGGCAATTACAGGTCGATCTTCGCCAATTTTTTAAAGTCCTCATTCGCCGCAGTGACATTCTAAAGGCGTTTAAACTGGCCCTGTTGCGCCAGGCGTAAGCGCAGATAGACTCCACGGCTTGTGTTTGGCTGAGGTGGCCAGCTGGCAGCTGGTGACTGCTATAATACGAATGTGACTGACAATCTTCTGCAGACGAAATGGCGCATGCCTGTCTTCCAGTCCCGGTTCCTGATAACGCGCTCGTACCTGTTTGAAAAGCTGGATGCCGGTCTGGAAGGTCGCCTGACACTGGTGTCTGCCCCGGCAGGTTACGGCAAGACAACACTCATCGGCCAGTGGATCAGGACACGCCTGGAGAAGGGCGGCGCGGGGCATGACAACGGGCTGGCCATCTGCTGGGTATCTCTGGACGATGGAGATAACGATCCGGCGCTGTTCTGGTCTTATGTGCTGGCCGCGCTGGAACAGGCAGGCATGTCTCTGGGCCGGCAGCTTCTGACCTCGCTGACAGCGCCTGCTGCGCCGCCGCTTAAGGCCGTGATCACCCACTTGCTGAATGCTCTGGAGGCGCATGACGAGCAGATCATTTTCGTTTTGGATGACTACCATGCAATCAATGAAGGTGCGATTCACGAACAGGTTGCTTACCTGATAGAGCACCTGTCGCCAGGGCACCAGGTGATATTGCTCACTCGCGCCGATCCACCACTGCCGATTGCACGAT
>JBJYWZ010000006.1:0-9174 GCA_046259725.1 Promineifilaceae bacterium (SeqCode)
CGACCTTCGCTATTGGGCGGCCGTGCATAACGTGGTCACGGCGCCTGATAACTGAGAGGGGCATAGTGAACAGTGAACAGTCAGCGCGTCATGCATCTTGTATCCTGCATCCTGCCCCCTTGCCTAACATCTTTCCGGCACGGCCGTGAGGGGGGACGTGCGCAGGATGCGGAAGTGGCCCAGATAGTCGGAGAGCGGCTGGTGCGTGTTTTCGGTGTGGCCGCGCGAGAAGCCGAAACCGGCGAGAAAAGAGCCGGCCAGGTTGGCCCTGGCGGTGCGGCCGCCCGTGCCGAAAAACGAACCGAGATGGGGCATCATTTCCACGCACAGGACGCTGAGTGAGGCGTCCGCCGGCAGACCAATCATCTTCAGCAGATCCTTGATCTCCGCATCACTCCATTGGCCCGCGGACCTGACAACGCCTCGTTCGCTGCCCCTGGCGGTGACGACGGTGCCTTCGGCCGTTATTAGTTTCTTCTGTAGTCTGGGCACCACAGCCAGGCGGCGCTCGTCGAGCAGGATATTGCGGTTGTCCTTTCCGTCCGCCTGGCGCACCTGGGCGTAGAGCAGCGCCCACAACTCGGTCCTTGGCGGATCGGCCGTTACATTCCTGCCGTTCAACACGGCCATCGCGTGCGGCGCTTCGACCGACAGCTTCACTTCGTCGCGAAAACAGGTGCAGAAGAGCGCCGGCGACGGGTGCTGCACGCCCGTTGTGCGCAGCGGACGGCCGAATCGACCCTGCGCCGTGGACCAGATCTTGCTGTGGCCGACGCGCAGTTCATAGGTGAAGAAGCCAAACAGCTCGCTGCTTTGACTGTGCAGGCCGGGCGGCAGGGGCACCAGGAAATGGCGAGTTGAGACCGTGGCCGGCTCCAGCGGCAGCATGGCCGACAGCCCCGCCTGGTCGTCACTCTGCCCCGGCGTGATCACGCGGATCAGTTCCGGATCGAGGGCGATGGGCGGTTCTTCAGGCGCCTCCAGCGACGCCTCAACAAACTCGCCAAGCAGCGGGTCAGGTCCATATCCCAGCAGTCGAATAAAAAGACTGTTGTTTGGGTCTTTGACCGGCTCCTCGAATTCCAGCCACAGATAGCGCTCGCGCGGTTCAGTGGCCGAGTAGTCGTCATTAGGCACATAGGGACTGAGGGCCAGACCGGCGGAGGCCAGACGCGGCACCTGGGCCGGCGGCGTGGTCACCGGCAGCAGCAGTTGAATCAACTCAACATCATCGACAAACGTTGGGTCTGATCTGAAGCGTGGCCGCAGCTCATAATTCAGCTCAATCGTATCCGGGAACACATTGCCCTGCGGAACGTTCGGATTGGGCTCGGTCGACTTGGGCTCGACGGCGTCCAGGAAGATCAGGGTCGTATTGCTGCGATCCGCATCTTGCAGCGCGTTGATAGGCGCGGTGCGCTTCATCTCCAGGTCACCGACGGGCCGTTCGGGAAAATCGGCCGGCTCATCTTCCTGCGAGAACCACTGCTTGCGGAATAACTCAAAGCTGATTTCCTGCACCATGTCCCAGGTCCAGTCGCGCTCAACCTGGAAGGTCAGGGCGACGATCCAATGATTGAGCAGCTCATCTTTTGAAGCGAACGTGATCGAAGAATGATCGGGGGCCAGCGTATGGCGAATACGGCGCGAGCAGCCGAAAATGATGCGCTGCCCTTTTTCGCCGACCAGGGTCAACCCCTTTTGCTCGACGTCAAGCTGCTGGGCCAGGCGCTGGATCATGGCCGGCGTTTCCGTTTCGCGCGGCAGGAAGAAACGCGTCTCCAGACTGCCGTCATAGAGCTGCGGTGGGTCGGGCTGCAGGTAGATACCCTTAGTCTGGCGCGATTGGCTGAGATGGGCCAGCAGGTCGCGTTCGTCGTCTGATTCACGCCGCAGCTTGAGCTGGATTGGTTTGCCAATTGCCGTCTCTATGCTGTCGTAATAAGTCGTGTCCATGCTGCCTTCCGCGCGCAGGGTCAGCCTGATCTCGCGCCCTGTGGGCAGCCAAATCTCGTTGAGAGCCAGCAGATCGTTTTCGTTGACGCCCAGGTCGCCCAGATCGGCCGTATTGCCGAAATTCAACACATTGGCGTTGACGAAATGCAGGGGGATATCCAGGGGGTCATCGAAGCCGGCCGGAAAATCACGCTTGGTTGTATAGAGATGGATATATGCCTCCTCGCGGGATATGGAGAGTTTGTTGTCCATCAGCAGGGTGCGCACCTCGACATCGATACGCACGCGCAGCACGTCAGGATCGGCGATGCCGAAGCTGTCTTGGCCGGCGGCGTTTTCTGCCGCATTCTTCAGCAGGGGAATGGGATCGGCGTATTTGCCGGTATAGACGACGGCCGGATAGCCCAGCAGCGGCCGGCGCACGGTCAGTGTGTCTCCCGCAAAGTATGTATCCAGTGAATCGACGGGCAGAAGCGGGATATTCTCCACGCGCAGCGGCTCCGGTTTGATATAGCGCTTGAAATGCAGCGTGAACACCGGCGCTTCCGCGTCGTGCACCGCCTCATGCGTCACTTCCGGACCGCCGCCGGTGATATCCATCATGCGCACGCGCAGTTCGTAGGTATTTCCGTATTGCAGTTCGACGTCGCCCAGGCCCAGGGCATCATAGAGACGGCCCAGGTTGGCTGCTTTATTTTTATCATCCTCCGTGTGGTACACCAGGGCCGCTTTTTCATCAGGCAGCACCAGCGACTCGCCGTTCCAGGAGGTGAAGTAAGAGGGCAGCCAGAACTGGCCGTTAACTTGATCGCCGTCGAGCTGCATCGGGTGGACCTCGACGCCCAGTTCTCCGGTGAAGGTGTCCAGATTAACAGGGCCCAACTGCAGGGCGTTCTTGCTCTGCACGCGAACCAGCGAATGCCAATTCCCATCCCCCTGCAGGCGAGCGTCCACGCGGTAGGCGAAGACGCCAAGAGGCGCATCCAGCCGCTCCCCCGTTCCGGGCATATCCTCACGCTCTTTCAACTGGCCGTTCAGCCACTGCAGCACTTTTTCATCATCCCAGGAAATCTGGATTCCCAGATCGTGCAGCGGCGGGAATCCATCCGCCTCTTCTTCAAGCAGATTCTGGCTGACAGGCTGCCGGGCATGCACGATTTTGCTGAAGCCGTCGTCATAGTCGGCGACATCAATGAAGACCTGATCGAAACCGCCGGTCGGCGGCAGATTGAACATAACCGGGAAAAGGTTGGCGGCGAAAAGCGGGCGCGAGGCGCCGGGCTCGAGCGCGGGTATGCGCGCCGCGTAGTGGCGAATGAAGTTGAAGTGGTCGTCGACGGCCGTTCCCGGCGCGTAATCGCTGTCATCTCTCAGGGTCACAAAGATGAACCCGCCGTTCTCAAACCATTCATCGTCGACCTGGAACTGGGCTTCGCGCACCAGGCCCAGTCGGCGCGCCAGCAGCGGGTGGCGCAGGCAGTAGGCGTACACCTTGCCCCAGGTGATGTCCGGCGGCGATTCTTGAAACGCCGGATTGGGCTTCGTGTCCGCCTTGATCGCACATTGATAGCTGTCGTCTATCACCGCCTCGGGCACGCTGGGCGTGGTAAAGTGAAAGGCGTCGCGGTAGGTTTGCGGCAGGTATTTCTTGATAAAAAGCTGCTGTTTGGGCTGTTCGGCCAGATCGCTTTGCACGATGCCGTTCTTGATCTGGAACTGATTCTGCAGTTCGCCGTAAATCGCGGCGGCGTCGGGCGTGGTTTCCATCGTCTGTAATTTGACCCGTTGATCGACTGGATCATGAACCGGGAAAACGCTGAGATCGGAAATGATGCGCGCCTCAAAAGTCAGATTGGCCGCGGCGAGGGGCGCTCCCATATCGCCCGCGTTGGGAAAATCAAGGGGCATGTCCAGCAGCGGGTTGCCGTCCCAGGATATGCTGAGCTGCGGCACGATCAGGATGTTGAGCGAAAAAGTGCCGTTGTCAATGCGCTGCGGAAAGGTCAGAATACTGAGCCGATCTTTGTTGTTCATAAATACACCTGCTTACGCTATCTGGCGTGTTTCCTGCCAGGACTCGCTAAAACTGATATTGATCACCAGGAAGATGCTGATGTCCAGGCCGAAGGTCACCTGGGCGGTCATATTCGTCATCGGTTGAGGATTCTGTATGCGCGTGTACGTGCCTTTGGCCTCGATGGAGATCGTGACGGTGACGATGCCGCCCAGGATTTCCGCCCGCCCGCGGTAGAGCAGAAAAGCGCCGACGGCGATCTTGCTGCTGTCCAGGCTGATCTCCACGCCGACCATGTAGAGAATGGAGACATTGCCGATGACGGGCAGGCCGACGACGATTTCCGCGCCGAAGCCGAATTTCATGAACAGGCTGGGGCCGGTCTTGATGTCCGCCGCCAGGCGCAGGTCGACTGAGCCGGTGGCATAGATGGTGGCGGCGGCCAGGCTGATGCACATGACGGAAAGACGGCCGTAAAAAGCCAGAAACGCGCCCGCGGAGGGGATGAGCTGGTCAGCGCTGGCCGGCAGGGCCATGACCTCATTGAAGTAGACGCCCACGCTCAGGCTGGCCTCCAGGCGCAGCGGCGTTGTCGGCCCCGGGTCCGGTGATGGGAAGCGAATCAGGGGAATCTCCTTACGCGCGTGGAAGGCGTAGGCCCAACTGTCGGCCGAATTGCTCATGGCGATTTCCAGTCCTTTCTCAAGCGCCGCGCCGTAATTCCCGCCTTGCAGTTCGGCCAGAATCTCCAGTAGATCGATCACCGGCTGCAGCTCATCGCTAAATTCCAGCTCCGGCTGCTTGAACGTTGGCGCGGCGCCCTTCTCGGCATCAAACTTGCCCTTGATCATCATCAGGCGCGTCAGCGGGCCCAGGTCGACGATCATGGCGATATCGTTAAGTTTGGACAACCAGCGCTTGCCTACATCCTGGGCGACGGCGTCGAAGCCAAAGTTGATTTTACCGTCTTGCTGCTTGTTGCCCTTCTTATCGCGCTTGTCATACTCAATATACAGCTTGAGAAATTCCTCGTTGATGAGATAGAAGGGGTCATCGGGCAGCGCGCTTTCCAGCACCGCGTCAGGGTTGAGTTCATCCAGGAGACGGTACCCTTCCTCGATGATCTTCGTCTTATATGCCCCAAGATCGAGCGGGTATGTATCTTTCAGGTTGGGAAAGATGCCCACGGAATCCAACATACGGTAGGCATCGGCGAAGTCCGGCTTCTCGCTCAACAGCTCCTTTACGTTATCTTGAAAGCGCGGCTGGCGAAAGAGCGCCTTTTGCGTGCCCGTTGACTGCAGCAGGCCGAAGAAGACAGAGTCGGTTTGTGGAGGGCGCAGCAGTTCCAGCGGGCTGTCGAGGCGCAGGTCGCCGCCGGCCGCGCCAAGTTTGCCCTGGCGGATGAGGGGAACGGCCGTGGCATCAGCCATGGGCGATACGTCCCCGCTGCCGTGCACATACTGGACCACGCTCCACGAGCCGTCCTTGGGCAGGACCACCGAACCGCGCGACGTACCGCTGAAAACAGGCTTGCCGCCGCTGTCGACCGATTCGCTCACTTCAACACGGGTCACGCGCATCTGCTGGTTCGAATTGCCGATGTCGATCAGGCAGTCCACCGGCCCACCCAGGGAGCCGCGCTGCTCCCTGAGCAGGTCGCGGAAGAGCTCCGGCGAGAGCGGTTCGCCGCGCGGCGCAAGCTGCACGTAGCCCAACATCTTCCTGGCAGGCGTCCGGCCTCCGGCGGAGCCGCCTTTTAGATAATCAATTTCTACATCAGCATCGAAATAAACGGGCTGCAGGATCACCTGCGCATTTTTGAATTTGGCGTCCGTCGTGCCGTCAACAATTTGTTCGATGCCGTCTCCATTAATATATTTTTCACCATTATTCTTTTGCCAGGTGGTTTTGAAGGGCGGAATCTCCTTCGTCTCCTTAATGTTGCGCACGCTGAAGACGCCCCTGACAACGCCGGGGTGAATCTCATACGGATTCGGGCGCGGCTGGGGATTGACCTGTCCCTGGACATTGACGCGGTAGCTGAAGTCATAGACGCCATCCGATTCCGCCTGCCAGCCGGTGTCATAGCGGAAGACAAACCCGTTTGCGGCGCGGAAGATGATGATCGTGCGCACGACGTGGATGGCCCAGGGATAGATAATGCTCTTTACCTGGACGACCTCGTGCGCCGTACGGCCGATTGCGATATCAAAGCGCGTCTGGCTGGTGGCCGCGATCACGGCATTGGGATTTTCCCAGCGGCTGAAGGTGCTGCTGCCATAACCGGCGAAGTCGATACGCGTCAGCGGCACGCCGAAGCTGCCATAGCCGCCGATGTCGGTGAAGAATTCCTTATTGAAGATCGTGGCCACGCTGCCGCCCAGAGTCCCGGTATTGGTACCAAGAATATTGTCCAACTGCAGCGTGCTGCCTATGAACGTAGGGCTGCGATCGGGGCGCTTGGGCGCGTTGACCTGAATCTGCAGGGCGCCGGTGAGCTTACCCTCGCGAAACTGTTCCTGGTTCAATCGCAGGCCGGCATCGGCAATCTGCGGGTGATTTTTGTTAATCTCGGCGAAGGCTCTCAGGCCGAAGGGCAGCGTGAAGAGCGCGCCCGTACGCCCCTGCGCCGGACTCTTAAAGTAGGCGATCAGTTCCTCAACCTTCGGCAGCGGCGCGATTGGCACCAATTCGCGATTGGTGTTGAAGAGCAGTGTCGGTCCGCCGTCGTTGGGATATATGTTCAGGCCCTGCGGCGGATCGCTGCTGATATCGGGCGGGGTCATATTGATCAGCGGCTCCCAGGAATTCTGAGGGAGGGCGAAGGCGCGCACAAATCGCCCTTCGGCGGTCAAATCCAGCCCGCGCACCTGCAGTGGAAAGAGCTGTTGGCTCTGCTCTCCCGTTTGCTGCACGCCGTAGATTTCATAGAAGATGCGGTCTTTTTCGCGATTATCAACATCGCGGACGCTCTCGGGGCTGAACCAGCCCAGGCTGACGCCCATCCAATCGGCATTGGTGGAAACGTCCAGGAGGGCAAACTGCTGGTCGTAGAAACGGCCGAAATGGAAATGCCACAACTGGTCCAGCTCTGACTGGTAGCGCGCGCCGGCGGCGGCTATGGAGCTGTCTTCAGGGTCCGGTTCGCGGGGCTCGAACAGCATCGAGAGATTTATGGCGTTCGACAGCAGCGCGCTCCGAATTTGAGGCAGTGGCAGGAGATGGAAATTTGTCTGCACGAGATCGGGATCGCTGCCGGCCGCTTTGAGCCACGCGATGTGGTTCAACAGCAGCAGCCAGACCACACGCCTTTCACGGCTTGCTTCAGCCAGTTCGCGAAAGACGCCGGCGTTGGCCGCATAGGGATCGGGCAGCGTCGGCAGCATGCCATAGAGGCCGAACAGCAGCAGGACATTGCCCTCGCCAACCATCTCGTCATCCAGCAGATCGGCGAAGAGGAAAAAGCTGTTCACAGGCGTAATCGTGAACAGGGCGTTGCGCAGGGCGATCGAGATCGGTTCGGGGAGCTGCTGCGAGGTCGTTGTGGCCTGCGGCAAATTGTCGCTGATCATATTTTCATCAAAGAGATAAACAAGGCGCAGTTCCGGCGTGTTTCCCAGGATAAGGGCCGATGCCCTAGAGCGAACTTGCAGCGCGCTGCCGGCGGTGTCGACCGGGCGATCCAGTTTTGCTTCAGCATCGACCTGCGCCATCACAAGCTCGGCGCCCTGATCATTGGCGGCGTAGAGAAGCGGGAAGGAAGCGGTGTAGCGCACCTCGACCGATGAGCGGTAAGGTGCGCCGGCATCCTGCCAGAGCAAGAAGCGCTGCCGTGCCAGGAGATTGCCCGCCTGCTGGTCGATGATCAGCAGCAGTCCGGGAAACTGGACGATCCAGGGCTGCGGCAGAAAGATGGGGCCGTCGCGCAGCCCGGCCCAGGTCAGGGAGAGATCGGAATTGCCCTGGACAGCCATTGCGCCGTTATTTCCGGGCGCCGCCGGCTGCATGACGTCGATTTCGGCAGCGGGCAGAAGCCAGGCCGAGCGCCTGATCGCCGCCCCACCCTGCACGCGGGCGAAGCCAAAGTCAGCGTCAGCGACCGAAATCGTGTCCGCGTCGGCGGTGAGAGGAATGAGCACGCCGCGCAGATCATCATCGTAGATCGGACGCCCCTGACCGTTCCAGTCAAAGGTAAGCGGACGGCCGAACAAATGCCAATCCGCATCGCCGGCGGAATCCAGCCCGCGCTCGTTCTGGCTGAAATGGAATTCCAGGTGGTCGGGCGTGCGCATTTTCCCACCCCCCGGCGGCTGGTCGCCCTGATCTATCTCCGCGAGCCGCAGCGATACGGAGCAGGTGGTATCGGCTCCGAGGGTCAGTTTACCGAAAATATTATGGGCCTCTTTCGAGAGCGCGATCCGGCCGCTGTCGATTTTGAGGCCGATATAGGCCTGGGCCGGGGCATGCAGACCCAGCAGGTCGGCGCGCACCCAGAAGCTGCCGGCCTCCAACTCAAGGGTCATGCCCTGGAATCGATGGAGGAGCCGGCCGCCAAGATCGGGAACCAGGTGCGGCTGCGGAAAATCGGAGACGAAGAAAAGGAGTGCCGGGTCCTGCTCTGCGGCGCGGTAGAGAGGCACCGGGCGGACGATGGGATAGAGGTCCAGCCAGAATCGACGGCCGTCACGTCCGGTAAGCGGGCCGATGCTGCGTTCCGGGGCCGCGCCCACAGCCCACTGCGGTTGGGAACCGCCGATGATCGCCCTGGCCAAGGGCACTTCGCGGCGCAGCAGCCGGAACTGCGGCTCGCGGCCAGGGTCAAACTGCCAGTCTCGCTCGCGCAGCGCATTGAGGCGTTCCTCTTCAGTGGCGCTGTCGGCCGACCATGCCGATTTTTCCTGCAGAAATCGGGGTTCGTTCAGGGCAAAAAGATCATCCCCATCCAGGGAAGAGAGAAGCTCTTCCAACAGTCCGAGAACGGCCGTTTTTTCCAGATCGGTGGGATCAAGCTGGGCCAGAAAGCGTAAGAGATTTTCAAGAATAGGATTGGGTTCCATGTGGTTGTATTCTCCTGGAAGAAAGACACAGAATCTTGATAACGCGCCAGCACGCGGCGTACTGCCGCATGCATAAATCTCATCATAGCACTAATGCGGCTGCGTTGTAAAGATTGTGAAAAAGCGCGCAAGATACATGTGATG
>JBJYWZ010000007.1:0-1785 GCA_046259725.1 Promineifilaceae bacterium (SeqCode)
ATGTAGAAGAGCTTGGGCGCGGTGCCCTGATCCGGTTTGCGAACGGTGACATCCTGCGTCGAGAGGAGGCGGCTGATCTCCGTGGCGGGATCGTTCATGTCCCCGGAGATGATGGCCTGTTCGGGACAGACGACCACGCAGGCCGGTTCCAGACCGATGTCTATGCGGTGCGCGCAGTAGTTGCACTTGGCGGCGGTGCTGCTGGCGGGATCGATGTGAATGGCGTCGTAAGGACAGGCCTGCATACATGCTTTGCAGCCGATGCAGACATTATTGTCGAACTCAACGATGCCGTCCGCGCGCTGGAACATCGCTTCCGTGGGGCAGATGCGCACGCAGGGCGGGTTGGCGCAGTGATTGCAGCGCGTGACCTGGAAATGACGTCTCGTGTCGGGGTAGGTGCCTGTCTCGACATATTTGACCCAGGTACGGTAGACGCCGAGAGGCACCTCGTTTTCGCTTTTGCAGGCGGTTGAGCAGGCGTGACAACCGATACATTTGCGGTTGTCGATGACAAAACCGTAGTTCATAGTCGTGGGAATGTTTTGCTCCATAGGCATGTCTTTCTATTATCGCTTGGCGGTAAACGGCCGTCAGCCACCGGCCGTCATTGAAATGGCTTCCGGCCGGCACTGGATGAGGAAGACGAAGTCTCCGTTTTCCTCGTACATGTCCAGCAGCGTGTGGCCGCTCTGGCGGGTCCAGGAACCGAGGCTGGAGGGCGCGTTGAGGTCCCGGGCGGTGACACGCAGCACCTGGCCCACTTCAGTCTCTTCAACTTTCTTGATAACGGCGATGAGTAGATTGGGACAGCGCAGGCTGCGAAAGTCACATTCAATGTCCGGCTGTAACGTTTCTTTTGCTTCCATCTTTCCCCGATCGATAAGGTGCAAAATCGGCGGCTTGCTGATGTTTGCCTGCAGATACTTGCCCCTTTTATTTATTATATGGTCAGACAATCGATTGTAAATACCGCATGAGGGGGAAAACCTGTCACCCGAAAGGGGTACAAAAAAGATTTCGGATATGGGATCTCGGATTTCTGATTTCGGATGTGAGGGAGTGCGCAATGATGGATGGGGAATAAATCCATCTTGACTATCTGTTGTATAATAGTAAGTGCGTTTCAGAAGCATTTATTGTTGTTAGTTTTTACCCCAAAATAGGAGTGTGACATGATCGTGGTAGAACGGATGATACAACAAATTTACCCCGGCAAGATGGCGGCGCTCAATGAGATCGACAAGCGATTCGACGTTGTCGAGAAAGGACTGGGATTTCCGCCAAAGAAGCGTTTTTCTTCGCTGAGCGGGCCGCTGGACCTGAATACTATTGTGGTCGAGCGCGAATGGTCGAGCATGGCAGCGATGGAAGAGACATATGCTCGCAGCTTTGGCAATTCCGAACAGCAGGCCCTTGTGGCTGAGCTAATCGATATTGTCAAGAGCGCGCGAATCGAGCTGTATGCACCGATTTAAGCATTTGATTTCACCCGAAAGGCAAGATAGGCCATCTTAACCCTGCCGGGCATAGCACGCTTCCAACACGAGCTTACAGCGCGGAATATTTTCGCGGGCCTGGCTCTTTAATGCTGGAAATCGAAAAGTGGCTGTGAGTTGTTGGGTTATAAGCTGCTGCGGAGCTGGTAGACTTTACTGACGAAGGCGGCGGGGTCGTTGGGGGAGATGACGAGGGTGCATTCCGCGAAGCGCAGGACAACGGCGCGTGAACCGTCGGTGACGTAGGCCTGGTAGTCGCCGAGGATGCTGCTGCGAAAACGGCCGA
>JBJYWZ010000008.1:0-2209 GCA_046259725.1 Promineifilaceae bacterium (SeqCode)
ACTAAAGCCCGGCGGCGTAGTCGATGAAGAACTGAATCGACTGCGGGTTGCGCATGGCGCCGAGGTTGACGGCTTTGTGGATATCGTGCCCCAGCAAAATGCGGCGCACGGGCACTTCCATTTTCTTGCCGCTGAGCGTATAGGGCACGGCCGTTATTTCGATGATCGCGTCGGGCACATGCCGCGGTGAGACGTCGCGGCGCAGCTTATTTTTGATCCGCTCGGTGAGCGCCGCATCCAGGGACTCGCCTGCGGCCATGACCACAAAGAGCGGCAGGAAGGATTCGCGGCCCAGCAGCTCCAGATCGACGATGAGGCTGTCGACAATCTCGGGAAAGGAGTCTATCACGCGGTAGATTTCGCTGGTTCCCATGCGTATGCCCTGACGGTTGATGGTAGAGTCGGAACGGCCGTAAATCACACAGCCGCCGCGCTCGTTGAATTCGATCCAATCCCCATGCCGCCAGACGCCGGGATACATCTCGAAGTAGCTGGCCTTATAGCGCGCCATGTCCGGGTCGTTCCAGAAATAGAGGGGCATCGAAGGCATGGGCCTGGTGATCACCAGTTCGCCCACTTCGCCGGTCACCGCCTCCCCGGCGTCATTGAAAGCCCAAACACTGGCCCCCAGGGCCGGCCCCTGAATCTCACCGGCATAGATGGGCAGCAAGCGCACGCCGCCCACGAAAGCGGTGCAGAGGTCGGTACCGCCGCTCAGCGACTCCAGGGCAAGGTCGTTGTTGACGTTTTCGTAGACCCACCTGAAGCCTTCGGCCGTCAGCGGCGAGCCGGTCGATCCCAGGGCGCGGATGCGGCTCAGGTCAAATTCTCTACCGGGCTTGGTATCGGCCTTCATGCAGGCGCTGATAAATGCCGCCGATGTACCGAAATAGGTGATGCCCAACTCTTCGGCCAGCCGCCACAGCGCGTTTAAATCGGGGAAGGCGGGACTGCCGTTGTAGAGCACGATGGTGCAGCCGCTGAGCAGGCCGCCCAGCAGGTAGTTCCACATCATCCATCCCGTGCTGCTGTACCAGAAGAAGCGATCTCCCCGCCCCAGGTCATTGTGAAAGGTTGTATTCTTGTTATGTTCCAGCGTGATCCCGCCATGCCCCTGCACAATGGCCTTGGGCAAACCGGTGGTGCCTGACGAGTAAAGAATCCACAGTGGATGATCAAAGGGAACCCGGTAAAAGTCCAGTATGTCATCCGTACTGGCATTAAGTACATCTTGCCAAAGTAGCACATCCTGAATTTCGGATTTCGGATTTCGGATTTCGGATTTGTTGTTAACAGTTGATTGTTGACAATTAACGAGAATCGTTCGTTCCAGCGCCGGCAGAGCTTCTTGCAGTTCGGCGACGACGGCGCGGCGGTCGTAGTATTTGCCGCCGTAGACATAGCCGTCCACGGCA
The DNA here is from genome assembly GCA_046259725.1 of Promineifilaceae bacterium (SeqCode). Lineage (GTDB taxonomy): Bacteria > Chloroflexota > Anaerolineae > Promineifilales > Promineifilaceae > JAACFF01. The sequence goes on from JBJYWZ010000008.1 coordinate 1,416, forward strand.
ACAAGCACTTTGGGTTCGATCTGGCTGAAGCGGTCGAGCACACTGCGGCTGCCGAAATCGGGCGGGCAGCTCGACCAGACAGCGCCCAGAGAGGCGGTGGCCAGCATGGCGATGACGGCCTCCGGGATATTGGGAAGATAGGCAACCACGCGATCGCCCGGCTGGACGCCCATACGGCGCAGCGCCGCAGCCACGGCGGCCGTTTTTTTCAGCAGCTCCTGTTTACCCAAAGTAATGGAAGGGCCGGTCTCGTCCTTGTAAATGAGAACGGCGGCGGGGTCAGCAGGCATTTTCTTGAAGATGTTTTCGGCGTAGTTGAGCCGCGTGCCGGGGAACCACACGGCGCCGGGCATGGTATCATCGGCCAACGCCGGCAGCCGTAAGGCGTCCGCTGCCTGATGCGAGGCTGCGAGATCAAAATAGTCCCACAGCGTGGCCCAAAAGTCGCCGACGTGATCCACGGACCAGCGCCACAGGTCTGCATAGGACGTGAAAACCAGGCCTTTCTCGCGCGCCAGCCAGCCCATATAGTGGGTCAGGTTGGCTTCGGCGATATCTTGCTCCCCGGGCTGCCATATCATATCAGTGGTCAGTTCCTGGTTCACTGATTATCGTTTATGGACAACTGCTGTTCACTGCTTGCAGATCGCGCCGCACGGCCGTTACGCTGTCACAACGATCGGCGGGGTTCTTGGCCAACAGCTTGAAAATAAGCTCCTGCAGAGCGAGCGGCAGCCGCGCATCCAGGGGCGGCGGTTCCTGTTCCAGATGGGCGCGCAGGACTTCCCGCTCAC
>JBJYWZ010000009.1:0-18265 GCA_046259725.1 Promineifilaceae bacterium (SeqCode)
CGCGCCTCTATAACCGCCTGCACTTTTGCCGGCAGAAGGAGCCGCTGCTCAAGATCGTCCCGCGATCTTTCCACTCCCGCGCGGGCGACATCCGGTAAGCCGGCGCGGGCCATTTCCACGATAAACAGCGGCACGCCCTCAGAATGCGCGGCCAGCTCCGCAGATTGCGCGTCGTCCAGCATCCCTCCAAGGACATGCCCGGCGAGGACCTGCGTCTCGCTTTCATTCAGGCGTGACAGCTCCATCTCGACAACGGTGTCATCATGGCGCAGCTCATCGATCAGATCATTCAGCGGGTGATCGACCCCAACTTCTTCCGAGCGCGCCGCGCCCAACAGCAGGAAACGGGCCGAAGCGTCGAAATGCATCAGGTAGCTGAGCCACTGTAACGTATCCGCATCGCACCACTGCAGGTCATCAATGAAGAGGACAAAGGGCTGGGGCTGGCTGAGCAAAGCATGACCCAGGGCCGCGAACAAATGCTGCCGCTGCCAGCTTTCGCTTATCGGCCCGGGAGGCTGCAGGTCCGGCCGTTCGATGAGCAGTTCCGGCAGCAGGCGGCTGACTTCCTGAAGCCAATTATCAGGAAGGTTCTCCAGGCAGGGGCGGCACGTCATCGTACGCAGCCAGGTCGTGATCGGTGCATAGGGCAGGCTGCCGCCGGCGGCGTAGCAGCTCGCGCTTAATGCGCTGATGCCCTGCCGCGCCGCCCAATCGAGCAGTTCCTCGGCCAGGCGTGTCTTGCCAATGCCCGCTTCACCCGTGATCATTACGAACTTCCCTTGGCCGCCACTGCCCTGCCTCCAGGCGGACATGAGCGACTGCCAGGCTTTCTTGCGCCCGGTAAGCGGCAGTCTCGCCGGTGTTGTTGATTGTTGGGGGACATCGACCTGCACGAGTCGCCGATATGCCTCGCGCGTGGCCGGAGCGGGATCGACGCCGAGCTCATGACGCAGGTGGGCGGAGCAGGCGTGGTAAGTCCGCAGCGCGCCGGCTACGTCACCATCGAGGGACTGCAGGCGCATCAGGCGGCGGTAGGCAGCTTCGTGCAGCGGGTCTTCACGCAGCAGCCGGCGCGCCAGCCGGATAGCCTCCTGATACTGGCGGCTGTTCTCAGCAAGCGAAAGCTGTTCTTCCAGGGCGTCCAGATAGCGCCGGCGCAATCTTTCACGAAAAGCCAGGATCCAATCATCAAATTGTCCCGCTAAAAAGTCACCGTGATAATTATCAATCGCCTGTTCCAGATAATGCTGCCTCTCCGCGGGCGAATCACCATGATGTGCCTGGTTAACGCTTGTTTCGAACTCCCACACGTCGACTGAACAAGGTGAATCACGCCGCCACTGCACCGAACCGCGCGTGACATCCAGAAAACGATGGCTCTCGGGAATCGTCCGGCGAATGGTATAAATTGCTTTTCGAAGATTGGTGAGCGCCTGGGCCTCGGTGGAATCGGGCCAGAAGCGGAAAGCCAGGCTCTGGCGGGAATGTACACGACCGGAGTGCACGATCAGGTAAGCAAGCAGTGCCTGGTGGCTGCTCGTCTTCAGGGTGATGGCCGTATCTCCCTGCCGCAAAGAGAACCCTCCCAGCAATGTTGTCTGGAGTTCCTCTTCTCTCTTGACGCCGGAATCTATCCCGGCTGCCTCCCGCTGTTCGACGATGTTCGACATGATGCCGGCTGGCGACACCTGGCGCCGGGGCTTCCGCACTATAACTCCCAGCTCCAGCTCACGCTACAAACATAATAACATATATGTCAATGATCCCTCCAGATTGCGTGCGTGGGTAGAACTGGTGTATTGGAGCGCCCGCTTCTCAGCCGGCAAAGATGCCGGCGCTTCCACGAATCGCCAGTTTATACAATAGAAACTGATCGCCCCGTCCGACAAGGCTGGGAGGCGATTTGGATGCGATATTGCCATCCAAAACTGGGGAAAACCGTTCTACTATTTAGCTTGCATACGGCCTGGGCAGCAGGTCAAGCGGATTGACGTTCTGGCCGGCGCGTTTGTCGTAGACATTGAGGTGCGTGTGGTAGCCGCAGTCGCGGTTGCGGCAGGATTGGCCGTTCATGTCGCGCGTGTTGCCCTGGTTGCTTTCCACGCCGATCTGTTCCCCTGCCTGGACCTCCTGCCCAACCGTGACCTCGTAAAGGCCGTGCAGCATGGTCACGGCGTAATTCTCATTCTCGATGACCAGAATGGGGTTTCCTATGCCGTCGAAATAGCGTTCTGTCACACGGCCGTTGATGGGCGACAGCAGCGGCTCTCCCTTTCCGGCGGCGATATCGATCGCGTAATGGCCATAGGACATACCGTGCGGCCCCTGGGTCAGGACATAGTTGGCGTAGGGCATCACGAAGGTTTCCGCGCCTGGCACGGGCAGCGGCGGCGCAGGCTGGGCGGGCGGGGGCTCTTCGATTACTTCTTCCCGGGTCTGGACCGGCGCACCGGGAATCGCCGGGCGGCTGAAGCCGGCGCGGTTCAGCGCGGCAACGAGGAGCACGACCACCAGCAAGACGGCAGCCACGGCAACAATGTCCACGGGCAGCGGACCGCGCGCCTGTTCTTCGAAATAGTCATCCTCGTAGTACCAGTCGCTGTCGTACCAATCATCATCCTGGGGAAAATAGCTTGTCGTCATCTCTTTGCCGCCTGGGGTATAGAACTTATGTTCTATTCTATCAGAACGGGGGCGGCATGTCTAATCCAATTTCCGGACCGGGTAAATCAATGCCGGCCTGAAACACTGCGCGCTGTCTAGATTTTGAGCCGCTGCCTTTCTGTTCGTGTGACAAACGGGGGAGGTACTCAGTACAATACGGCGATATGCGCAAGATAGCTGCCGTTTTTTTAGTAATCCTGGCTCTGGCTACTGTCGCCTTCGCCTTGTTTCGTGCGCCGAAAAATAGGGAAGCGCGGAGTGCGGCAGGCGCGCTGCTGACGCCTCTGCCCAGCCTTCCGCCTCCTACAGCAACGCCGCCGGCCACGGCCGTACCGACCGAGGCGGTAGTACATACGGTCTCCGCCGGAGACACGTTGCTGGGGATCTCCATCCAGTATGACGTGGACATGGAGGAGATTTTGCAGGCCAACGGAATGGACGACCCGGATGTGCTGGAGATCGGCCAGGCCTTAACCATTCCCGGCATCGTGCTGCCTACGGCCGTTCCTCTGGAAACGCTGCAGGCGGCCATCGGCGAGGGCATTGCCGCCGTTCCCAAGCCGCCCTTCGTGGCCGTGAACAACATCCCTGAAGGAGACTTCATCATTTTCTCGGAGGCGGCTAAAGGATTGGCGCGCGATACCTACGCCAGGGGGCAGGAGTTGGGCCGTAATCCGCGGGCTTTCACAACCGCCGGCGACAGCACGACGGAAATCCCCTTCTTCCTCGGCCGTTTTGACGACGGGCCCTATAACCTGGGGGAGTACGAATACCTGCAGCCTGTGATCGACTTCTTTCACGGTTCTTTCAATCATGACAGCGCCAGCGTGCGTGTGGGGCTGCACTCCTGGACTCTGTTTGACCCGACCTGGGCTGACAAGGCGCGCTGCCAGGCCAATGAAGCGCCGCTGCCCTGCGAGATCCGCCTGCAAAATCCGGCGATCCTGCTCATACGGCTGGGTTCGAACGACTATGGCGTCCCCGAACTGTTTGACGAAAGTATCCGCCAGACGGTTGAATACGCGCTGGAGCAGGGCGTGATCCCCGTCATCGGCACCAAGGGAGATCGCGGCGAGGGAGGCGATAATAATAACGAAATCCTGCGCCGGATCGCGGCCGATTATGACCTGCTGCTCTGGGACTACGACGTGGTGGCCGGCACAATGCCAGGGAGGGGATTGGACCAGGATAATGTGCACATGACGACCTTCTATGAACATGATTACACGCTGCCGGAGGCGTTCACGCGCGGCCACGCGATGCACAATCTGACGGCGCTCATGGTCCTTGATACGATTTGGAAAGAGGTTATACTTCCCCAGAATTAGTTAAGGAGTCGATAGTCTGGAGTCTTTGGTCGGGTATCGTCACGCCAGGGTCGTGATGTGGCGTGCTTGATCTTAGACCGCGGATTATCGACTGTTGGATTTATGGCAAGACGTCATTTTCTTATTCCACTGCTGTTCCTTTTAGCAACACTACTGGTTGCCTGTGGGGGAACGGAACCGCAGCCTACGGCTACCGTCGTTATTACGGGTCCTGATGTTCGGCCGACTGAAGTCGAGCCGCCAACACCCACGCTGCGCCCGCCTGAACCAACGCCGGAAGCTGCGCCGGAAGTGACGGAAACGGCGGTCGTTGAAGCAACAGCCGTTGAGGAGCCCACCATCGATACCGCTGCCGCAGACGCGACCGGCACCGCGGAAGCGGAAGCCGCCGTCGTGGAAACGGAAACGCCGACACCGACGGCTGCACCGCCATCCCGCGTGGCCGTTAACGGCATGAGCCCCGCGGAATTCATCATCATGTCTCCTGCAGTCCGCGACAACATACGCGCGATCTTCGCCCAGGGGCAGGCGATCGGCCGTAATCCCGGCGTGTTCTCGATCCTGGGCGACAGCCTGATCGCCACGCCGCAGTCGCTGGCCGAATGGGATAAAGCAACCTATGTCCTCGGCGACTACGCGTACCTGCAGCCGACGATTGATTATTACGCGGGTTCATTCGGCCGTTACGGGCCGAGCGTTCGCGTCGGCTTGCATTCCTGGTCGGTGTTTGACCCGCTGTGGGCCGATAAGGAAGTCTGCCTGGCCAACGAGGATGTATTGGACTGCGAGATCAGGTTGAATAATCCCAGCATCATGCTCGTTTTTCTTGGTTCCAACGATTCCGCGCCGCCGGGTGGCTTTAAGCAAAACTACAAGCAGATCGTGGAGACGATTATCGCCGATGGGGTTGTGCCCGTGCTGGCTACAAAAGCGGATCGCTTTGAAGGGCCGGACAATGCCAACAATACGGCCGTTCGCCAGGTGGCTGAAGAGCTGCAGGTGCCACTGTTGGAGTTTGACCTGCTGGCCAATACACTGCCCGGCCGGGGGATCACCACCGACAACGTACACCTGACCTACCTGGAACCGCTCGATTACACATCACCGGGCGTGATGGCCGCCGGCTACCCGGTGCATAACCTGGCCGTGCTCATGATCCTGGATGAGGTGCGCAGGGAGATCAGTTTACAGTGACCAGTGAACGGTAAACAGTATGCAACCAGTTTTCAGCATTCAGTCTGAAAACTGAATACTGGGTACTGTATACTGGCATATGGGAAACGAACCATGAAAAATGCCAGATTGATTATACTCTTCATTTTCACACTCCTTCTGTCGGCCGCTTGCGGCGGGTCGGGTGGAGCGGGTGATCCGGCGGAAACGGTGGAGGCTTATATGCAGGCCAAAGCCGCGTCGGATGCCGATACGATTCGCCAACTGCTTTGCTCGGAAATGGAAGGCGTCATGGAACGTGAAGTGCTTACCTTTGAAAGCGTGAGCGACGTGCACATAGAGGGCATGTCCTGCCAGCAGGTGGGCGACAGCGATGCCGTATCCTGCACGGGCAAAATCGTCGCCACCTACGGGACCGAAGATACGGAGTTCCCACTGGCTTCCTACCGTGTGGTCCAGGAGGATGGCGAGTGGAAGTGGTGCGGGGAGGCCGCACCCTAAATGAAGCGCATTTTCTCGCGCGAGAATGTCTGGGCGATACTTCTTTGCCTGATCGTGCTGCTGTTGATCATCATGATGAGCGACAGCACGCCGCAGTGGATCTATCAGGGATTTTAGGGATTGGGGATTGAGGATTGCGGAGATTGGATTTCAGGTTCGGGCTGCTCGGACGAAGCATCCTGGCGCTAATTGCACTGCTCCTTCTGAGCGGGTGCGGCGCGGAGGCTTTTCTCGCGCAAAACCGGTCGTCGGAGCTGCTCAAGACAACGGAGGGCGCCTGGGAGGTTATCCGGTACGGGAGCGGCGAAGAACCCGCAGCCACTGAAGCGAACTCTACCGGCGAGAATCAGAAGACAGTGCCGGCTCTTTCGGCGGCCGCAGAAACCGGCTGGCCGGCGCCGGAAACATCTTCCACCGCCGGGCCAACCGCTTTGCCAACGGTCACGCTGCTGCCTTCACCCACGCTGCGGCCCACCAATACGCCAGCCCCGGAGGGAACACCTACGGCCACGCTGCCGCCGACGCCTACCTTGCGGCCCACCAATACGGCCACGCCCGAGCAGTCGCCGACACCCACGCAGTCGCCGACGCCTTCGCCAAGCCCAACACCCAGCAAGACACCGCTGCCGACAGCAGTCCCGATTAATGTCGGCGGCGTGCCGCTCGATGAAATCGTCATCATGTCGCCTGAAGTTCAGGATACGATTCGTCTGACCGCTGAGCTGGGCCGGCAGCTCGGCCGTAATCCCCATGCCTTCTCCAAAATCGGCGACAGCGTCACCCTGACGCCGCACTATCTGGCGCGCTTCGACAGCGGGCAGTATGTACTGGGCGATTACGGCTATCTGCAGCCGGCGATTGACCAGTACGCCGGCTCCTTTGAGCGTTTCGGCGTGGCCACACGCATCGGGCTGCATGCCTGGGCGCTCTTCGATCCCTTGTGGGCGGACAAGGAATGGTGTTTGCCCAATGAAGATATGGTCGCCTGCGAAGTGCGCCTCAATAATCCCAGCGTACTGTTGATCCGCCTGGGTTCAAATGATTCCGGAGCCGAAAGCGCCTTCAACAGCAATATGCGCGCCCTGATCGAGTACGCGCTGGAAAACGGCATTGTGCCCATCCTGGCCACGAAGGCGGATCGCTTCGAAGGTCAGGACAACCGCAACAACACGATCATCCGCCAGATCGCGTCGGAATATAACGTGCCGCTCTGGGATTTCGACCGCGTGGCCGACATTATTCCTGGACGCGGCCTGGGCGGCGATCAGGTGCACATGACGATGTATGACAACAATGATTACACCGACCCCGAGGCTTTTACTAGAGGGTATCCTGTCAGCGACCTGACCGCCTTGATGACGATATACGCCGTATACGAGGAAATGCAGCAAGCCGGTGACGCTTGATTTGCTCTTTATCCTCGTTTTAGGGGGAGCGGCCTTCCTCTATGCCGCCCTGCTGCCCGGTCGCGGCCGTAGTTGGGCGCTTCTCGCCGGCAGCGTGATCGCTATCTATTGGCTGCAGCCTTCTCTGCCCATTCGTTTCAGCAGCTTCATCCTGCAAACCACGACGGTTGTGCTGACCGTAGGCACGTGGGCGCTCACAAGACCGATTTCGGATTTCGGATTTCGGGTTTCGGATTTAGATCCCAGATCGCAGATCCGCAATCCCAGATCAGAGAACTTGATCACTCTGGTTATTGTTATTGCTCTGGTGATCCTGATTGCCTTCAACCGTTATCTCAACTTTGATGTGCGTGTAACGGCCGATCGCCCGCCGCCGCCGCTGCTTGTGGCTTCCGTATTGGGCGTGCTGGGATTTATCTTGCTGGCGCTACTGCGCCGGCAGAAGAAGGCCGCTTCCAAACGCACATTGGGCCTGGCTATTCTGATCATTGTCGTTTTGCTGGTTATCTTGAAGTGGGAGCCGCTGGCGGTGCGCGTTTCGGCCGTCTGGCGCAGTGCGGCGGGACAGGATGCCGCGCTCGCCGGCATCGGGGATCTTGCCTGGCTGGGATTTTCCTATGTCGCTTTCCGCCTGATCCACACCCTGCGCGACCGGCAAACGGGCATCTTGCCCGACCTGACCCTGCGCGAGTACGTGATCTACGTGCTCTTCACCCCTGCCTACATCGCCGGGCCAATTGACCGCGCCGAGCGCTTCCTGGGCGACTTACAGTCTGTTCCCCAAATGGTCGGCCTGGACGGCGCGCGATTCACGGCCGGCGGGACGCGTATCTTGATAGGCATGTTTAAGAAGTTCGTTATTGCCGACGGTCTGGCACAGGGTATGTCGCTGACGCCGCTCAATGCCGCCCAGGCTACGTCGACGCCGGGGCTGTGGCTGCTGCTCTACGGTTACGCCTTCCGTCTTTTCTTTGATTTCGCGGGTTATACGGACATCGCCATCGGCCTGGGTATGTTCTTCGGCATCAATCTGCCGGAAAACTTCAACCGTCCCTATCTTTCGACCACAATCACCAATTTCTGGCAGCGCTGGCATATCACGCTCAGCGATTGGGTGCGCTTTTATGTCTTTACGCCGTTGTCGCGCAGCCTGCTGCGGCGCAAACCACGGCCGTCTCCGACCCTGATCGTGCTCGTCTCGCAGTTGGCGACGATGATCGTCATCGGGCTCTGGCACGGCATCACACTCAACTTCTTCATCTGGGGCGTGTGGCACGGCCTGGCCCTTTTCGCCCACAAACAGTGGAGCGACCGCACTCGCAAGTGGTACCGGGGCCTCAAAGACAGGCCATGGCAGAAGCGCGCCTGGACTTTCTTCAGCTGGTTTCTGACCTTCCAATACGTCGTCCTCGGCTGGGTCTGGTTCCTCATGCCCACGCCGCGGCTGGCGCTGGACACCTTTGCCAGACTCTTTGGAGTAGGGGGCTAACCGATGTCCGACCCCAACACTGAAAACCGCTCCTTGAAGACCGGTCACCGGTCACTGGCCACTGCCAACTGGTCCTTCCCACTGCGCGTGGTTGGTAAAGCCCTGGTTCTCTTTCTGCTGCTCAATCTTCTTTTCGCCTGGCAAACGCCGCTGGAGAGCCTGGGCCGCGTCTCGCTTTACAACTGGCTGCTGCCCGGGCGGGAGCGGCTGCCCTACGGAGAAAACAGCGCCCTGGCTTATAACTTGAGCCTCTACAACGTCCCGGCGATGCTGGCCAGCCATCGTATTGTGCAGGCGAAAGCGGAGGATGAATACCGCGTGCTGCTGATCGGTGATTCGGCAGGCTGGGGCTGGTTCCTGGAGAATGAGGACACGCTGGCCGGGCAGTTGAACGGGATGGACCTGCGCCGCGAGGATGGACAACGCGTCGTCGTCTATAACATGGCCTATCCGGTGATGTCGCTGACCAAGGACCTGATGCTGCTGGATGCGGCCAGACAGTATGACCCCGACCTGATCCTCTGGCCGGTGACCCTGGAATCTTTCCCACGCGACAAACAGCTTTTTGCGCCTATCGTGCAGAACAATCCCGATCGCGTACGGCCGTTAATCGAGGAATACGACTTGCTGCTCGATACGGCCGATTCACGCTTCATCGACCCTGAGTTCCTGGACCGTACCATTGCCGGCAGTCGCCGCAGCCTCGCCGACCTCATTCGCCTGCAGCTCTATGGCTTCTCGTGGGCGGCGACCAGCATCGACCAGACCATACCGCAGGAGATCACCCTGCGCAGCTCCGACTTCGAGGAAGACATCACCTGGCAGACCTTTGACCGGCCGGTCGAATTCTCCGGGCAGGACCTGGCCTGGGAAGTACTCGATGCGGGGCGGGCGATGGCGGGTGATATTCCCCTGCTGCTGGTCAATGAACCCATGTACATCAGCAGCGGCGAGAACAGCGACCTGCGCTATAACGCCTTCTACCCGCGCTGGGCCTACGACCAGTTCCGGGAGCTGCTCGGTGAAAAGATGACGCAGGAAGGGTGGGATTTTCTCGATCTCTGGGACGCCATCGCCCCGCAGGAGTTCACAGATACGCCCGTGCACCTGACTCCGGAAGGATCGCGGCAGCTGGCGGAACTGATCGCGCCGGTGATTTTGGAAATGGGTAATTGAAAGAGGCGGCACTGAGGTCACGGAGATAGCACAAAGAACATAGAGATTCCGGTACCGCGAACGTGGAAATAACGCCTGATTCCGCCACGTCATTCACTGCGCGAGCGATCAGCTCATCAGCGCCAGGAAGCGCTCCAGGGTGTAAATCGCCGACTGTGCCGGCGGCGATATCTGCGGGAAGAGCAGATCAAAGGCATGGTTGGCCAGCGGGTAGATGATGTTGACCACCGGCGCGCCCGCTTCGACCAGCGCCGCCTCCAGCTCTCGTGCTGCCGCCGCGGGGGCGATGACATCAGGTTCGCCCTGTATCAGCAGCGTCGGCGGCGAATCCGGACTGACGTGCGTGACCGGTGAGGCCAGCGCATACACCTCCGGGATATCCTGGAGATGGCCGCCCAGCAGCCAGTCCAGTCTTCCTGCGTCAGGCATGTTCTTCTTCATCGTGGCCGCACCCGGCTGCCCTATTTCAATTAGCGGATAGCCGATGAAGCGTTCCTGGGCGAGATGCTCGTAGGTGGCCCGCAAATCCGTTGGGCCGTAGAATGAAACCACACCTTGGACGGAAAGATCGCGATCCTGCAGGTCTGCAGGAGTTAACTCTGGATCAGCGGCCGTATAAGCTGCCAGAAGAGCCAGGTGGCCGCCGGCCGAGCCTCCGCCGAGAACGATGTGCCCGTGATCAACGCCATATTGGCCAGCATTTTCTTTCATCCAGGCCACAGCCCGCTTGACATCGCCTACCATGCCATAAATGTCCACCTCCGGCACGAGCCGGTAGGAGACGTCCATGACCACATGTCCCTGGTTGGTCAGCTGCCTGAAAAGGGGGCGCGTGCCGACATCTTTGTCCAGGATGTACCAGGCGCTGCCATGCAGATAGATGAAGGCCAGGCCGCTTGGCTCGATATCTTCCGGCGGCTGCCAGATATCGCACAGCAGCTCGCGATCCGTGCCCGGGATCGTCCAGAAAACGAGGTCTTGTTCGAAAATCGGGTCGCTTGTTTTGGGAAGCCCCGGCCGCCAGCGGGTCTGCATCAGGCGCGCCTTTTGTAAGGGAGTGAGCGTGTCTTCCCACGCGTCGCCAAAGGCTGTCGCAAAGTCAGGCTGCGGCGCGGCGATCAGGAAAATCGAGGCGATGGATATCAGCGCGGACAGCAGCCCGGCAGCGGCTGCCACCGGCGCACCAGAGTACCAGCCCAACAGGGCGCCCGCCACACCGAGGAGCGCCAGGATGGGCGCCAGGCCAACGGCGAAAAGCTGGAAGGCGACCATGTAGAAGCTGTAGGGCGGGCTGAGTCGAACAAACAGTGTGCCGTTCAGCAGCAAGCAGAGAAAGGACAGCAGGTACGCGGCTATTTTCATGATAAATCTCCTTCGGCCGCCTGGCAGTTCTTGCTGTCATCAGACGGCCGTTCCACGCGCATCACGGACTCAATTTTCAGATTGAGGTCGCGAATACGTTCCAGGAGGCCATGCAGCGCCGTCTGGTCCGGCAGCGGGCCATGGAGCCGGGTCACATCTCCGGTCAGGTAATCAAGCTGCAGACCGCTAAACCAGTCTGACCATCCCGGGTCCAGGTAACCTTTGACCTTGATCTCATAATAGTCTGCCACAATGCGCCTCCGATTGATCTTCTGTAACCAGCATAGCAGCGAACAGAAACGCGCACATCTGCCAAAAGGCATATTCGGTGGTTTATTCGGGTATCAAGGCTTTGTGGCCGGAACCTTGCGGTACTGGTGAACGCAGCCAGCAAAGAAATTTCTCTTAGATTTCTCCGTAAACTCCGTGTCTTCGCGTCCTGTCTGTGATCTCCGTGTCCCTTCTATTTCTCTGAAAGGATACCAAGCTCTCTCCCTCGCGCCGCCGCTTCCGTACGGTTGGACACGTCCAGCTTGCGGTAGATGGCGGCTGTATGCGCCTTGACGGTTCCTGGAGTGATGAAGAGCAGGCCGGCGATTTCCTTATTGGTCCGGCCCTGAGCGATGTGCCCTAACACCTCCAGCTCGCGCTCTGAGAGCGGCTCGATCAGGCCGCTCTGCCGCCCCGTCACAGTCCGGCCGGCATCCGCCTGCGAAAACGCCTCCAACAACCTGCGGGCGTATTCCTGCCGGTTGTACGCCGGTGACTGCCTATAAACGGCCAGCAGTTCCCTGGCCGGCTCGCCAATATCGAGAAACGTGCGCACGTAGCCTTCAGGTTCGGCCGTTTCCAGACAGGATGCGACAATGTCCAGCGCTTCGTCCTGGCGACCCTGCCCTCTGATCGCCGCAGCGAGCAGCATTTTTACCTCCAACTGGCGGCTCACCAGGTTCCCGGAGGCAATCGGCGGCTCCGTGCCCGCCAGCAGTTCTTCGACTTCGGCAAAGTGCCTCTGGGCAAGGCGGACGCGCGCCAGGGTTAACCGGTACTGATCCGGCCTCTGTTGGAAGCTGCCATCCAGCATGACCTGATCAGCCCATAGGGCGGGATTCTGCACGTCTCCGGCGGCGAGCTGCGCCCGAACTCCCAACGTGAGCAAATCTTCGGCAAATTCCCGCGGCCGCCCGGGACCGCCCAGCCGCGCTTCAAACGTCTCGATCACCCCGGCTGCGCCCGCAAACTGCTCTTTGGCCAGCAGTATCCGCGCCAGGGCAGCCAGACCAAAGCCATCGGTCATGATATTTTGCCACAGTTCATTGGCTCGTAATCCCGCGCGCACCTGCTGCTCGGCTTCATCGAGCAGGTTCCATTCGGCAAGCACCTCGCCCAGATCGATCATCATGCTGCCGCCCGTATAAGCCGCGCGGAAGTCGCGCGCGCTCATGGGATCCAGGTATTCGCGGCAGAGGGCTACCGCTTGATGCAGCTTGCCCTGCATCAGGTAGATGCGCGAGAGGAAAGCCACCAGCGTGGGAACGGCCGTTCCTGCGCGCCGTTCTCTTTCTCGTTCCACCGCCGCGGCGGCAACCTGCGCGGCCTGCTCTCGTTGGCCGCGCCTGGCCAGCGCCATCACATAAAGCAAATCCGCAGCATTGCGCAGGACCAGGTCCTCGTCCGGGATATCGTCCAGCAGGGCGTATTCCGGCAGCGGGCTGACTTTGTGAACGGCTTCAAGTGGGACAAGAAAGGCCAGCGCCAATGACGTCATGGTCTGCATCCAGCTCGCACCGGTATTGTCCCTGGCGGCGGCAAACTGGTCCGATAAATCATGCAGCAGCGGCAGCACCCTGCCAATCTGCCCCTGAACGATGAGCATCCAGACCTGGTAGAGAGCTAATTTCGGATGAGCGAGGATCGTTGCCCGCGGCAGCAGGTCAGCCAGCCACAAAATAGAGGGATCGTTTTCCGCCAGCCGCAGCCGTCCAACCCGTTCAATTAACTCAGCGGCACGGCTGTACTCGCCGGCGGCAGCCAGATGATGCACGGCGTCGCCATAAAATTCGTTATTTTCCAGCCACGCCGCCGCCCGGCGGTGCAGACGGGGGATCAGGTCGGGGGCAGTCCGCATAAGGCGAGCCTGCAGCATATCGGCGAAAAGATGGTGGTAGCGGAACCAGCGCCCCTGATCGTCCAACGAAATCAAGAAGAGATTGGCGGCATCGAGATACGCCAGAACTGACGCGGCATCCGTTCCGGCTCTCGCGCCGGGTAGGAACGGGTCATCTCTCCGCAGCAGAAAGTCACAGAGCTGCGCCGTTTGCCGTTCGAGAATTGATGTACATAAGAGAAAACTCTGTATCTCTCGCGTCTGGCCGGACAGCACCTCATCCATCAGGTAATCGAGGACAAAGCGGCTGCTGCCGGAGAACTCCTCGATGAAGGAATCGCGGTCCGCGCGCCCGCGCAGCGAGAGCGCCGCCATCTGCAGCCCGGAGATCCACCCTTCCGTTTTCTCCTCAAGCGCCATCACAGCCCCTTCGTCCAGGTCGAGGTCCATGATCCCGTTCAGGAACTGCATGGCTTCGGCGGCGTTGAAGCGCAGATCGGCTGCGCGCAGTTCCACGAGCTGCCCGCGGGCGCGCAGGCGTGCCAGCGGCAGGGGCGGATCGGAGCGCGTAAGAATGACCAGGTGCAGATTCCTGGGGCAGTGTTCGAGCAGGTAAGCGGTCAGGTCATGCACGTCCGGGCTGCGAATGACATGGTAGTCGTCCAGCACCAGGGCCAGCATGGCGCCCGACGCGTCAAGATCGTTGATGATGCTCGCCAGAACGGCCGTTTCAGGAACCTGTGCGCTCGCTCCCAGCAGCTCCAGGGCCACCGCGCCGATCCGCGGGTCCGCCTGCTGCAGCGAGGCGGCCGCGTGGCCCAAAAAACGGCGCGCCTGATTGTCGTTTTCATCCAGCGACAACCAGGCCGCGGGCATGCCGCAATCACTGATCCCGGAGGCTGCCAGCGTTGTCTTGCCGAAACCGGCCGGGGCGGCGATCAGGGTCAGCGGAACGCGCAGACCCTCGGACAGCCGGCTGATCAGCCGCGGCCTGGATACCAACACATCCCGCAGAAACGGCTGGCGCAGTTTCGTGCGCAAAATTTGATCAGGATTTACCATGCGCTTTTTACGATCGGGTCATACCTTGATGAGCATTAACCGTGAAACGGACCGCCATGTTCCCGTGGGCATTCTACCATCAGTTGCAAGGAAAGGGCTATAGGCGCGATGCCGGGGAAAACGGCCGTTTCCATCCCTGTTCAGGCGCAAATAGGGTTGCGTAAGAGGGAAAAACTGGGATCATTTCACATTATTTACAGCAGAGAGGTCAGAATGCAAGAAGCTGAAGTACGCGAAAAACTGCGCCAGTTTATTATCAACGAATTGATTCGCGATGAAGAATATGAGCTGGAAGACGATGAAGGCATCATCACCGGCGGGCTCATGGACTCCTTTGCCCTGGCGGAGTTTGGCGTCTATGTCGAACAGGAGTTTGATGTCTACATCCCCGACTCCGACCTGACGGTGGCCAAGATGGATACGCTGGACCAGATGGTCGCCCGGGTGATCAATGGCTGATCAATGGCCAATTTTTACCAGCCAGAACTTAACTACCAATGCTGACGCTTGACAATCGAAATAGCACCCGGACCCTTCTCGATGCGGCCGTTCTAAGCGCGCGGGATGGGGAGCGGGATACAATTATCTATGTCGCCAGCGACGAGGAACCTATCCATGTGACACGTGCCGATTTTCAACATGAAGTAATGCGCTACGCGGCCGCGCTGGCGGCGCTGGGCGTCGGGCAGCGCGATCTGGTGATCATCGCCCACACTCAAAACCTGGAGAGCATCTACGCCTTCTGGGGTGCATTGGCCGTAGGCGCGGTGCCTTCGATGTTCCCTACACTGACCGAGAAGCTCGACCCGCAGATATATATGCAAAACATGTCGGAACTGGTCGCTCTTTCAGAGGTGCGCCTGGTCCTGACGACCGACGACCTGGCGCCCGCGCTGGACAGCCACGTCGGCTGCCCGGTGTTTGGATCGTCCCATTTAGCAGAGGTCGTTAATAAGAACGGGGCCGGCGAAACGGCCGTATTGCATTACGCGCAGCCCGATCCCGCCGAGATCGCCTTCTTACAACATTCCAGCGGCACCACGGGCCTGCAAAAAGGGGTCGCCCTGTCCCATCACGCCGTCCTGAACCAGCTGGCAAGTTACAGCGACGCGATTGCCCTGAGCGAGGATGACATCGTCGTTTCCTGGCTGCCGCTGTATCACGATATGGGCCTCATCGCCGGATTTTTGCTGCCGCTGGTGCAGGGCGTACCGCTGGTGCTGATGTCCCCTTTCGACTGGGTGCGCCATCCCGCCCTGCTGCTGTCGGCCATCGATCGCTTCGGTGGCACACTGACCTGGCTGCCCAATTTCGCCTATAACCACATGGCGCGCCGCGTGCGCGAGCGCGATATTGACGGTCTTTCGCTTGCCGGCATGCGCATGTTCATCAACTGCTCAGAGCCGGTGCGCAAGGACAGCCACGATCTGTTCCAGGAACGTTTCGCTGCACTGGGCCTGCGGCCGGAGCAGCTCGCCGTGAGCTATGCCATGGCTGAAAATACCTTTGGCGTCACGCAGACGCCGCCGGGTGTAGTTCCAACTCTGGATATCGTCGACCGGCAGGCGCTGGAAGAACAGCGAAGCGCCGTGCCCGTGCCGCCCGACCACGCGAGGGCCGCGGTCAGGGTCTCCTGCGGGCCGCCGATCGCCAATACGGCCGTGCGCGTGCTGGATGAGAACGGCACGCCGCTGCCCGAGCGCCGGGTCGGGGAACTGGCTGTGCAGAGCGACTGCATGCTGTCGCAATATTACCGCAGGCCCGATCTGGAGCCGTTTCAAGATGGCTGGTACCTGACCGGCGACATGGGCTATGTGGCCGGTGGGGAAGTATATATAATCGGCCGTTCCAAGGACCTGATCATCAATGCAGGCAAGAACGTCTACCCGCAAGACATTGAAGCCATTGTCAACGAGGTGCCCGGCGTACATGCCGGGCGCGCGGTGGCCTTCGGCGTGTATGATAAGCGTGAAGGCACGGAGCTGGTCGCCGTAGTAGCCGAGATAGACAGCCAGGACATACAGGAACGAAAAGAGATAGGCAAGCGTATCCGCCAGGAAGTGGCTCGCCAGAGCATGGTCACCGTCAGCTACGTGAAACTTGTCGGCGACAAGTGGCTGATCAAAACCTCCAGCGGCAAGATCGCGCGCGCCGCCAACCACGACAAATGGCAGCGAGAGAGGGGGCAGTGAACAGCGTACAGTGAACGGTAAGCAGTTTTCAGTGAACAGTGAGCGGTGACGTTGACCTGGCCTACTGAAAACTGCCCTACTGACTACTGAACACTGAGCACTGACCTACCGGGACCTGGATACTGATGCCGGGCAGCGAACTCCTCGCCATCCTCGCCGGGCTGGGTTCAGCCGTCGGCTTTGGCGTTGGTGACTTTGGTGGTGGTCTTGCCTCGCGACGCACCAATCCCTACCTGGTTGTGCTCGTCGGGCAAATAACAGGTGTGGTTGCCCTCTTATTGATCGCCTTCTGGCAGAGTCCCCCGCTGCCGCCCACGGCCGATCTGCTCGCCGCCGCAGTGGCCGGCATCATGGGTACGCTGGGCGTTGTTCGCTTCTACGGCGAACTGGCTCGCGGCCGGATGGGCGTCGTGGCGCCGCTGACGGCCGTGGTCACCGTCACGATCCCCGTTTTATTCGGCTCCCTGACCGAGGGTCTGCCGCAGCCCACACATCTCGTGGGAATCCTTCTG
Source organism: Promineifilaceae bacterium (SeqCode) (assembly GCA_046259725.1). GTDB lineage: Bacteria > Chloroflexota > Anaerolineae > Promineifilales > Promineifilaceae > JAACFF01. The sequence continues at coordinate 16,976 of JBJYWZ010000009.1, forward strand.
GCCGTGGCTTCCATCTGGCTGATCACGCAGTCCTCGGTTGGCGCTCCAGTCACCCTGCGCGATTTGGCCAACATACTTCTCATGGGCCTTCTTTTCAGCATATTCATCGTCGTCATCGGCACGATCAGCGATCGCAGCATTGTCTGGCCGATTACGGCCTCGCGTTCGGCGTCGATCCCTATATTGATCGCCATCGTGGCCTTCACACGGGGCCGGGGCATTGCCGTGACGCGCGGCCAGATGCCGCTGCTGGTTCTCGTGGGCCTGCTAGATGTTTGCGGCAGCGGTCTTTTTGCCGTCTCCAGCGCCCTGGGCCGGCTCGACATCGCCGCCGTTATCACGTCCCTGTACCCGGCCGTCACCGTGTTGCTCGCCAGAACAGTTCTTTCGGAAGAGATAAACGGCCGTCAATGGGCCGGCATTGCCCTCGCACTGGCGGCGATCGCCCTGATCACGATCTAGATGCCGTGTACTTGAAGTGGTCTTCACTTATGAGTTTGACATGATGCAGCGGCGGCATCCCTGCCCCGCCGGCGCGCAAAGGATTGCGCGACTACAAACCAGATTTCCTACACCGTATACCTCATATAGTTTACTCTTCATCCCAATTCCTCCCTGGTCTTGACATAAATATTAACGTTATGTATACTCCTTTTGTTGTTATGTAAACAGTTCCACCCCGTATCGGCGCATAAAAAGGAGAATACTCATGAGAAACGTACTGATGCTGGTAAGTCTGGTCCTGCTTATCGGCAGCCTGACTTTCAGCGCTGCTGCTTTGCAGCCCGACGCAATACACGTGACAGCCGGCGGCCAGACGGCCGCCCTGCAGGGGGATGACCAGCCTCCTGTTCCCCCCGATGACGGCGATACGGCCGATGGTCTGCTTGCCGGTGTACGCGAGCTTCTTGGCCAGGTGCTGGCGCTCCTGACCAATAACGAGCAGGCGGACAACGGCGGCGTCGAGCCCTATCCGGCCGAAGAAACGCCCGAAGAAGCGCCGCCGGCCGACGCGCCGGCAGAAGAGGTGGAAGAAACACCTCCGGTGGAAGAGGACGACGAAGCCGAAACCCCCGAGCAGACCGATGAAGCTGAGCCGGTCGAAGAAACCGACGAGGCTGATGAAGCCACCGATGAAGAAACAACGGAAGATGATGCCGTGCCGGATACGCGCCAGAAGGCTGATGCTCTGAAGCAACAGGCGGAAGCAGTCATTGCCGAACTGCTGGCGCGCACCTCGGTGACTGCCGGCGAGAACGAACCGGTCGATGAGAATGCCGCACAAGATAC
>JBJYWZ010000010.1:0-2305 GCA_046259725.1 Promineifilaceae bacterium (SeqCode)
ACAATTGCAGAGCTGAGAGGCGACTTGGCTCATTGAAGTCAAGGAGACTTTCAAATGAACTTTGCACAATTTAACCTTGATGCGCGCCTGATGGCCGCCATCAAGTCAGCCGGGTTTGAGTACCCGACCCCAATTCAAGAACAGGCTATTCCCGCCGCCCTCAAAGGGCATGACCTGATGGGCCTGGCCCAGACAGGCACGGGCAAAACGGCCGCTTTTATGCTGCCCATCTTGCAGCGCCTGACCAGCGGTCCGCTTGGCCGGATGCGCGCCCTGATCATCGCGCCCACGCGCGAACTCGCCGAACAGCTCGACGAGGCCACGAAGGAGCTGGCCAGGAACACCAAAATTCGCAGCACCGCCATTTATGGCGGCGTCAATAAAAAGCCGCAGATAAGGGCCCTGCGCTCGGGCACGGAAATTATCATCGCCTGTCCCGGCCGCCTGCTCGACCTGACCCGCGAAGGGCACGTCAACTACGACAGCGTCGAAGTGTTCGTGCTCGACGAGGCCGACCGCCTCTTCGACATGGGCTTCCTGCCCGACATCAAGCGCATCATCAAGCAGCTGCCGCGCGAACGGCAGACGCTCTTCTTCTCGGCGACGATGCCCGCCAATATTCGCCGCCTGGCCAACGAGGAGCTGCGTAATCCGAAAACGGTGCAGATCGGGGCCATTGCCCCGGCCAAGACCGTTTCGCACGCGCTTTATCCCATTTCGCCGCAGCAGAAAAAGGAGCTGCTCCTGCACATGCTGGACACCACGTCCACCGGCCGCGTCCTGATTTTTACGCGCACCAAGTACCGTGCGCGCAATCTGGCCCGCGATTTGCAGAGAAAAGGGTACCGTGCGGCGGCGCTGCAGGGCAATATGTCGCAGAACCAGCGCCAGAAGGCTATCAACGGTTTTCGCAGCGGCAAGTTCGACATCCTGGCCGCCACTGACGTGGCCGCGCGCGGCATCGACGTGGCCGAGATTTCGCACGTGATCAATTTCGACATGCCGGACACGGCCGACGCCTACACGCACAGAATCGGCCGTACAGGCCGTGCCGAAGAAACCGGCGAAGCGTTCACCTTTGCCGTGGCCGATGACGAAGCGATGGTCTACCAGATCGAAAACGCGATCGGCCGTCCCATCGAGCGCCGCCGCCTGGAAGGCTTTGACTACGGCGCTTTCCAGCCAGAGACCAGACCGGCCGTCAAGACCGTCTACAGCTCCCGCCGCCGGGGCCGGCGCGGTTTCGGCAAACGGTGATCACTAGTCAGTAAACTTTAAACAGTGAATAGTAAGGGCGGCTCGCGAGCCGCCCTTTTTTGATCATCAGATTGGGATGCGCGCGCCTGTTAGTACAATCATGTTGTGACCGGCCAGATTTTACCAAAATGGCAGCTGCGGAGGCTTTCGCAGCGGATTAAGATGGCCGCCTTATTCAAGAGGTATGTTAAGGATCAGCGTTATCCGGTAAAATATACTTTTAGGCGGTCTTAGATTATTCGCAGAGTGTGCTGCCGCATGGTTTCTCCAATTCTGACCACAAAACTGTTTATCCCCCCACTTCGCCCTGATCTCCTGCCGCGTCCCCAACTGATCAAAAAGCTGGATGACATCACTGCTTATCCGCTGACGCTGATTTCAGCCTCGGCCGGTTCGGGAAAAACGACGCTTCTCGCTGAATGGGTCGCCACTACGAAGAAGCCCGTGGCCTGGATTTCGCTCGACGCCGATGACAACGACCCGGCGCAGTTCCTGACCTATCTCATCTCTGCCGTGCAGACCATTGAAGAGAACTTCGGCCGGGAGGTGCTCGATAAACTGACTTCGGGACAATCAGAGATGGTGGAGACGGGCCTGATCCAATTGATCAACGAGTTAGCCGCGTTTACTGACCAGACCTTTTTGCTCTTCGATGATTACCACACCATCATCGACCGCCAGGTCAATGAGCTGGTCACCTTCCTCATCGAGCACCTGCCCCCGCAGATTCACCTGATCTTCGCCAGCCGCGTGGACCCTCCCTGGCCCCTGGCTCGCTACCGCGCGCGCAACCAACTGCACGAACTCCGCGGCCAGGACTTGCGCTTCACGACGGCCGAAATCCTGGCCTTCCTCAGCCGCGCCAGCGGCGTGACTCTGTCCGACAAAGACGTCAGCGCGTTGGAAGAACGCACAGAAGGTTGGGTGGCCGGGCTGCAATTGGCGGCCCTCTCCATGCAGGGGCACGGCGATGTCGAGCAGTTCGTCAGGAACTTCACCGGCAGCCATGTTTTTGTCGCCGAATATTTGATTGAGGAGATCTTGCAGC
>JBJYWZ010000011.1:0-2167 GCA_046259725.1 Promineifilaceae bacterium (SeqCode)
CGTTATAATGGGTCACCCTGGAATCTGGCGATTTCCAGCGTACTGTACTCGAGCTGACACCATACCCACTACAGTAGTAGATTAATTTTCTAAAACTTAAGCCATCCGGTAAGTTACCGCCGTCATAATACCCTCGGGCAGCGGCGGATACCGGCTATTTACGCTACTTCTCGAGCGTACTGTAACAATTCTGGAACACATTCTTTTGCAGGCAGGAGGTGACGGCGATCTACGGAGCAGATTTATTGTTAAGGAAGATGTAACTGACTAAATAGTGTGTTGTAATATCCAACTCAATAGGAAGGCATGGAAATGAAGATAGGTCCAACAAAAGCGGCCTGGCCATGGCTCGTCCTGACCCTCTTCGTCTTGTTGACGCTCACGGTTGTCAGCGCCGGCGCTGCGCCGGCTTCTGCGCCTGATCCGGATTCCCAGAGCGGCGACGCGGCGTCAACAGGGAAAAAGCAGAGCTACGTGGTCCTGATGGATGAGTGGCCGCTCGCTGCTCACGAAGGGGCAGTCAGCGAGCCGGCGGGAACAAAAGCCGCCGGGGGCAATAAGGTCGACGCCCACAGCGCGGCTGCAAAGCGCTACGAATCCCAATTACTCAAAACACAAGATGCGGCGCGGGAACGCGCCGGCGTTTCACAATCATCTATAACCCACAGCTATACCGTCGTCCTCAATGGTTTTTCGGCGATGATGACCGAGAAAGAGGCGGAGGCCATGCGCCGGCAAGACGGCGTGATGCTGGTGATGAAGGACCAGTGGCGCCAGCCGATGACGGACAGCAGCCCCAGCTTTTTGGGCCTGACCGGACCCAGGGGTGCCTGGCATATCGGCTTTGACGGCGATGGGGTGCTTGTAGGCATCATTGACAGCGGCATCTGGCCGGAACATCCCAGTTTTGCTGACGACGGCACATACCCGCCGGCGCCCGAGCTGGATAACAGCGAACGGTCGAGCTGCGATTTTGGCAATACCGCTTACAATCCCCTTGACCGGCCGTTTCAGTGTAATAACAAGCTGGTCGGTGCGCGGCAAATGCTGGATTCATATCGTGAGTCGGCTCCGATTCAGCCGGACGAGTATGATTCGGCGCGGGATGATTTCGGACACGGCACACACGCGGCCTCGGTGGCCATCGGTAACCAGGATGTGAAGGCCGAGATTTTTGGCATCCCGCGGGGCAGCATTTCGGGTATCGCACCGCGGGCGCAGGTGATCGCCTATAAAGCGCTCGGCGAATTCGGCGCCCTGTCGTCGGACCTGGCGGCGGCAGTCGATCAGGCCGTGGCTGACGGCGTGGATGTGATTAACTATGGCTCCGGCGGCGGCGCCGGCGAACCGGGAGCCGATGAATTTGCGCTTCTATTTGCGGCGAACGCGGGTGTCTTTGTGGCCACGGCGGCCGGCAACGACGGGCCGCTGCCGGCCACGCTGACCAATCCGGGCACCTTTCCCTGGATGACGACGGTCGGCGCGAGCACGCAGCCGCGCTTCTGGCAGGGCACGCTGGTGCTCGGAGGCGACGAATACGGCGCTGCTGTCGATGTATTTACGCTGGACGGCATCGCCGGCCACGGCAGCGAAACGGCTAACTGCAGCCAGGCAGACCTGGGTCTGGATGGTGCTGCGGACCGCCATCGTAAACCGAAAGATGGCGGCGCGATCTGTCTGCTCGGCGCGTCGATCACACCGGGAATAGAACAACTGCCGCTGGTGGATGCCGAGGACGCGGGCAGCGAATTTTGTGTGCCTGGTGAGCTGGACCCGGCTGTCGTCGCCGGGAAGATCGTTCTCTGCCGGCGCGGTGTTGTCGGCCGTCCAGAAAAGAGCCACGCTGTAAGAGATGCCGGCGGCCTGGGTACGATTTTGTACAATAACAGTGATGACCAGACGCTGCCGGCGGACGAACATTGGACGCCCGCGATTCAGCTCAATTATACGAATGGCCTGGCAGTTAAGAATTACATCGACGCTGCCGGCGCCGCAGCCACCGCCAGGATAATCGGTGATCAGGTAAGTACATGGCCCTACGCGCCATCGATGGCGGATTACTCCTCGCGCGGGCCGAATCCGGTCGCGCCGGACATCATCAAGCCTGATCTTACCGCGCCGGGCTCGCAGATTTTGGGCGCCTGGACGCCGACGCCGGATCCGAATA
>JBJYWZ010000012.1:0-1724 GCA_046259725.1 Promineifilaceae bacterium (SeqCode)
TGCGGCGTGGGCTGCAGATCGTCATTGCCACAAATCCCATGTTTCCGCGAAGGGCGATTGAGGCGCGCCTGTCATGGGCAGGTGTACCAGTTACGGATTATGCCTATGACCTGGTGACCACAATGGAAAATATGCATGCTACGAAACCACATAGGGAATACTATCGTGAAATACTGGAGAAGATCGGCTGCGAGCCCTCAGAAGCCTTGATGGTCGGAGATGATTGGGAACGTGATATCGAACCGGCGATCGATCTCGGTCTTTATACTTTTTGGATTCCGTTGACAGGGGACAGTCGGCCGTCAGGTAGTATGCCCACCGCTCAAGGTACGCTCGAAGAACTGGCGCAGCGCATCGCAAAGGGTTGGCTGCAAAGCAGCCAGTTAAGTTAAGTCAATGTATTCCTCATCACCCGTACCGCAGCTACTTCAATCACTGCAAGATTTCGCCGATAAACTGGAACAGATCATGTCAAACCCGGAGATTGATTGGCACTGGCGTCCGGATGAGTCTTCCTGGTCGCTTACCGAGGTGATGTGTCATCTACGCGATGTGGAGCGTGAGGTGCACCTTGCGCGCTATCTCGCCGTGTTATCGCGTGATAATCCATTTTTATCCGGGGTGACTTCGGACGAGTGGGCCGCCGCACGTGCCTATTACGAGCAAGACGGCCGTGAGGCGGCTGTTTCTTTCCTTGAACTGCGGCGCCAAAGCCTGGAAAAATTGAACTCGCTTGATTTTGAACAGTGGCAGCGCACAGGCACGCATGCCTTCTTCGGTACGACGAGTCTGCAGGAGCTGATCAACCTTGCCGTGGAGCACGATCAGGCCCACTGGCAGCAGATCCAGGAATTACTCTCCACCCCCGGCTGACAACCCTCTGTCGAGCTCCTCTATCGCGGCCTGGCAGTAGGGCCAGGGATCCTCACCGGCCAGTAAAGCTTTCAACGCAGTACTGTCGCGATATACGCCATGATAATGTTCCGGCAGCAAGGCGGCGATCTTCACCATAATTAGATGTGTGTAGGCGTCTAGATCCGCCCTTCGCGCGCGGTGACCCAGATCCGGCAGGTAATAAGGTTCCCCGATACGCACTTCTACGGTCGCGCGCTTCAGGCGACGTACGTTGGCAAAGAGGACATCACTATTAACGATGCCGACGGGTACGATAGGCACATTACCGCGACTGGCCAGGTAAGCGGCCCCGGTCCTGGCTTCTTGCATTTCCCCGATTTTGCTTCGTGTGCCTTCTGGCGCCAGGCCGAACACCGCGCCCTGCTCAACGGCCCTCAGCGCTTCCTGAATCGCCCGGCGGTCAGCTTCATTTCTGTTGATATAAATCGCGCCTAACCAGCCCATCATGGGCCCCCAAAGCCAGTGATCCTGCCATTTTTCTCCGGCGAAAAAGCGCCATTCCTGCGTTGGAAAGGCGACGAAGAGCAGCGGCGTATCTGCTGCGCTCATGTGATTGGTCGTAACCAGAAACGGCCCTTCGGACGGGATGTTCTCTTTTCCGGTGACTACCAAATTGGCCAGCGCCATTTGGACAACTTTCCAGCCTGCGCGCGCGAAACTATATCGAAGCATCACTTAATCTTGCTCAATGTAAGAGGGGTCTTCGGCCGTTTCTTCGACCTCGTCAGTAACACGAGGGCCGCCGCTTGTTTGATCGCGCAGATCGCTGAGATCGACGCTGCTTTCAACGTGATTGCTGTAAAATTCGG
>JBJYWZ010000013.1:0-4731 GCA_046259725.1 Promineifilaceae bacterium (SeqCode)
AGAACGAGATCGGGCCTGTTTTCGTAGCCAGCGGCATAGGTGCGGATGAGGGAAATGCTGAGGGCCGTAAACAGAGCAGCCGACGCGCCTTTATCGGCCACATCGGCAATCACGATGCCTAAACGGCCGTCTGATAGGGGGATAAAGTCGTAAAAATCACCCGAGGTCTGGCGGCTGGGGACAAGCACCGCGGCCAACTGCCAGCCGGGGATCCGGGGTGGCATTGCCGGCAAGAAGCCGGACTGAATTTTGCCGGCCGCAGCCATCTCCTGATCCACTTTTTGGTGAGCCAGGGCCTGGGCGTAGGATTCAATTTCCAGGGTCCGCAGCCTGTCCTTAACCAGATTGGTATAATAGGAAGCGCCCATCATTGAAAAGAGTGAAAAGGCTTCCTGGAGAAGGGTTCTGGCCTGCTCTACATCCGTCGGCTCCCTGCGGGAAATATGTGCTTCGGCCCACGCCAGCAGCACACGGGCCCGCTGCCAGCGCATACCCAGGCGGCCGAAGACCTCAGCCACGGAAGCAAAGAGGGCCAATGCCTGCGGCCATCGCGCTTCGGCGGCGGCTAATCTGGCTTCCGCCAAGAACGGCCATCCTTCATCAAACGCGAAGGGGTGCGTGCCGGCCTTATCCCAGGTTTCAGACAAAAGACGCCGCGCATCCGCATAGCGTCCCTGGCTCGTATAGACCATACTCAAGAAGGAACGCGCCCGGGTCGAGCAAGTTGACCAACGATCACAAATCTCAACAGCCTCGGACAAAGTGGCTTCCGCATCCGACCATTCACCCAGGATGGCCAGGTCGGGCAAAATATGTGATTCCAGGAGGAGCTCAGCCAGGTGCACGTTGACGTCGACGAGGTTTTGCAGATTGCCGCGCCGGCGTTCTCCAGTTTGCAGTGCGTGCAGCATTTGGGCCGCTTCGACAAAGTCGCCGCGGTAGCGCCTGAGCAGCGCTTCGTTGAAGAGAAAATGAAAACCCGCCGGGCCGGGATCAGCAACAAGTTTATCCGCCTCTGGAAGCAACGGGGCCTCTGGAAGCAGCTTGCGGATGGCGAGTAGTGTGGCCTCGGCTTCCTGCAAATCACCTGACTCGAGCAGCACGCCGGTCATGCCTCCCAGCGCCAACAGCTCTCCGGCCGTATTTCCGCGCAGGCGGTGCAGCTCCGCTGCCCGCTGGTAATGATCGCGCGCAGCCGCAAAATCAGGCATGGCAGTGGCCATAAGCGCTGCCAGGTTGACATGAGCGCGGGCAGCCTGGCTCAAAAGGCCGGTTGACTCGGCCAATTCAGCAGCCTTACTCAGCGCGTCCAGGGCTTCCTCAGGGGGCTGATCGGATAACAGCCCCAGCGTTGCCAGGGCTTCGGCCTGAACCGAGATATCGCCAAGATACTCGGCCATCTCCAGCGCCTGCTGGCCAAGACGGCGGGCTTCAGCCTGCAAACCGTTAAAGAGGTAGGCGCGGGCCGCCTCGTGCAAGAGAAGGGCCATGCCCGGGTTTTGCGGCGCCCCGTCGATAGCGTCCACCGGAAGCAATGCGGCCAGGGCCTCCTGGCATAGACTCAATCCGCCCGGCGTGTCGCCGGCGCTCCAGGCGGCGCGGGCCGAACGCGCATATAGCCGGGCCACCCCGTCACTGTCGCCTAACTCCTGGAACAGCGCGATACCCTCATGCCAGACCTGGAGCGCATCCTGAAAGTGTCCCTGCCAAAAGAGAGCCAGTCCCAACTTATCGAGCAGGTTGGCATGCTGTGGTGAAGGGCCATACAAAGGCGTGCCATGGCCAGGTGCCAGCAGGTCAAGCGCCTGGCGATAGCGGCTTACGGCCTCTTGATTGGCATAAGCGTTCAGCGCCGCGTCACCGGCGAGCGAGAAATAGTTTAAGGCGCGAACCTTATCACCACCTATCAAAAAATGTTGGGCAAGCTGCACGGCGATTTGTTGCAAACTTTCGGGATGCAGACGCTCCATGGCCTCGCCCACGGCCAGGTGCAGCCGCTGGCGATCGATCGGCAGCAGCGACTCGTAGACAGCTTCGCGCAAGAGCGTATTATGGAAGCGGTAGATCAGCTCAGGTTTGATCTGAAACACGTCGATCAGGCCGCTGGACTCCAGATCGCCAAGATAGCCAATGAGACGGGCTGTAGTCGGCGTTTCCCCCTGGCCGCTACCAAGTACCTGCTCTAAAACGCGGACCGGGAAGCGACGGCCGATTACGGCGGCTATGCGCAGCGTCTGCCTGGCGTCGTCGGGCAGCCGGTCAAGGCGCGCTAACAGCAAGCCGTGGAGGTTATCGGGGATGCCCAGTGCGCTGATCTCTCCGGCGGTGGTCCAGCCTCCATTACGGCGCTTAATCGCACCGCGGTCAATCATCATGCGCAGCACCTCTTCAATAAAGAGCGGGTTGCCTTCCGCCTTTTTGAGAACCAGGTTCCATCTGGCGACAAAATCCTCAGCGCCAGGTGCGGCGTCGATCTGCAGGAGGTTGGAAATCATCTGCCGGCTGCCGGCTTCAGAGAGGAGATTAAGCCTTAATTCGATAAAACGGCCGCCCAGGGTCTCGCGGCTGGCAGTGACCAGTCTCCAGCCCGCCGTGTCGCCGTGTGGCGTGATAACCAGGCAAAACAACAAGGGTGTGGTGGCGGCAAGCGGAAGCAATTGACTGAGGATGGCGACCGAGGACGGATCAGCCCACTGCAGGTCTTCGAGGAGCAGCACGATCGGACCGGCGGCGGCCAGTGCAACCAACAATCGTTTGAGCGCGGCCAGATACTGCGCTTGAAGCTCCGGGGGGTCGAGGGGCAGTATGCGCTGCGCAGCCTCGTCTTCAAGCTCCAATGAAAGGAGGTGTCCCAGGTAAGGATAGACATCGAGAAAAAGGTCGCCAAAGAGCTGCTTTGAAAGGGCGTGGAGAGCGGCGCGAGTCTCGGGCTCATTAGCCGCTGCTGACACGCCGATGAGGGAACGAAGGAGGTCACGCAGGAGATGGTAGGCTGTTCCCTGGCTGTAGGAGAGGCAGTGGCCCTCAGCCCACTGCAGCGAAGGATTGGGCCTGTTCATAGAAACAGGCGTGGTCTGGGCAACTGCCTTTTTCCATTCGGCGACCAGGCGCGTTTTGCCCAGGCCCGATTCGCCCATGATTACGACAGCGCGGCCCAATCCGGCTGTTACAGCCTCGGTGAGCTGCAATAAGGATTGCAGTTCAGACTCTCGCTCCACCAGCGGGCTTTCATTTCCTTCAAGACCACCTAACTGCCCGGTATGGGCTCCGGCGCCGCTTACGCTTCGACTTCGCTCAGCGTGAACCTGATAGATATGAACGCCCTGCTCAGCAGGGGCCCCTGCAGCTGCAGGGGTCTCAGTCCGGCCTTCGACGGCCGCCGGCCCGATGTCGATACAATCGAAGAACGGCGCAACGAGCCGATATGTCTCTTCAGAAATAAGCACGGCCATTGATCGCTTGGTGGCTTCCAACTGCGCCGCCAGGTTAAGCGAGCCTTCAAGCGCCGAGTATTCGAACTGGAGATCGCGGCCAACCGGCCCGATGGTCACCGGCCCGGTGCTCACGCTGATGCGTACTGCAAAATCAACGCCGAATTTCCGGCGAATGGATGCCGCACCCTGGGCCACGGTATCCAAAATTTGCAGGGCAGCGCGCACGGCGCGCACAGGATCATCCTCATGAGCTACCGGCGCGCCGAAAAAGGCGAGGAGTTCATCATCCACAAAACGGGCAATGGTCCCTTCATAGCGGTAGATGATGGGACAGAACCAGTCGCACATTTTGTCCAAAACGGCCGACCATCCGGCAGAGCCGAGCTGCCCGGCGAGCCCGGTTGAGCCGACAACGTCGACGTACACGGCCGTTACCAGGCGGCGCTCACCCGTCAGATAGGCTGCCGCGCGCACCTTTTCGACGAGCGGCGGCGGGGCGGCAGCAGCAAGGGGGATGAAATGGGTTTCGGCGGTAGGGGTTCTTCCGGTCACCGGCTGGCCGCAGTTCAAGCAGAAGCGAGCGCCAACCGGCAGCAGCATCTGGCAGCCGGCGCAGCGCGGCGCGGATGGGGCCGCTTCACGATCTTGAAGGAACCGGCCATCAATTGACTGGTGATCAGCGTCGTTCATCGGCCGTTTTGTGCGCCTTGTTCCCCGGAGTGGCAGTATGAAACCTCATCATATCAGGTCATTATACAGGGAAAGAGTGGGATTTGGCGTAGCAAGTTGCGCGGAGAGACGCGGAGAGTACTTTATGGGTACCATGTATAAACACAGCTGTGGCGCGCGGGCTGCTAGAGTAAATCGCGTTCCTGGAGGAGAGCCTGAAGCTGCTCGCCGCTGATGCCGTAGCGGGCGGCGATGTGCTCGGCGTAGCTGCGGCCGAGCGGCGGGCCGGGCTGGATGTGGTAGCTGTACTTTTCATCCGGCGCCATGGCTCCTTGCGGTCTTGAGGCGATCAGGCTGAAGACGGCGCTGTCGCCGGGAGTTCCGGCGTTAATTTCCGCGGCCGCGGCGGCCAGTTCGTGCAGGTGGGTGGTGAAGATGGCGCGCAGGCCGATGCGGCGCAAGGCACGCACGACATCGCGGGCCAGGTAGGCGCCCTCGCCCATGTCGGTCGTGGACAGCGATTCGTTCAGGAGGACCAGACTGCGGGGCGTCGCTTCTTCAAAGATGGCGCGGATGCGCCGCGCTTCATCGCCAAAGCGCCCGGTTCCTAATTCCAGCCGCTCTTCGA
>JBJYWZ010000014.1:0-2348 GCA_046259725.1 Promineifilaceae bacterium (SeqCode)
CGCGCAGCTGCACGATGCGGTCGGCGTAAGCGGCGACTTCAGCATCGTGAGTGACCATGATTAAGGTTATCCCCTGCTCTACATTCAACTCGCGCAGCAGGTCCATTACCTCCGTGCCGGTCTTAGAATCAAGGTTTCCCGTTGGCTCGTCGGCCAGGATGAGTGACGGCTTGTGTACCAGGGCGCGGGCCACGGCCGTGCGCTGCTGTTCGCCGCCCGACATCTCCGCGGGGTAATGGTTCAGGCGATGGCCCAGGCCCACGCGTTCCAGCAGCTGCGCAGCGCGCTCCAGCCGTTCTTCCTTGTCGACGCCTGCCAGCATGAGAGGGACAGCTACGTTTTCAACGGCCGTCAGGCGCGGCAGGAGATTGAAACTTTGGAAGATGAAGCCAACCTGGTGGCGACGGTGGCTGGTGCGTTCATCCGCGCCGGCCGTGTGCAGAGGCAGCCCATCAACCCAAAGTTCGCCGTTCGTGGGATGGTCCAGACCGCCAATCAGATTCAGAAGCGTGGACTTGCCGGAACCGGACGGCCCCACCAGGGCCACGAACTCGCCTCTCTGAATGTCGAGGTCGATGTCTCGCAGCGCCTCTACGATCGTTTCACCACGCTCGAAGAAGCGCTGTAAATTCAACAAGTGAATAGAAGCCTGGGGCTCACGGCCGTTATCCATTTGCACTTCCGGCACAGCCGCCCCATCCAGCATTTCGATTTCTGTCATATTCGTGCTGCAAAAAAACCTCGCGGATCAGGCGGACCCGCGAGGTTTTCAGCTTATGCAATTAATTGTCTGCTCACCGCAGCGATTCGGCAACTGCCAGGGCTTCCGCCCTGGTCAGATCGCCGCCGATCCAGACGGTTTCTTCCCCTTCCCGCCAGGTAAGCAGCGAACGCGCGCTGCCGGCTTCTTCGAGGCCGGCGTCATCCACAAAGAGCAAGGCTTCTCTGCCGCGAACTGTCACCTGCTCGCCATTCTCACCAGGCGCTTCGGCGGCACTGGCTGGGCCCTGGGCGATGGTAAATCGCTTGCCGTCCGGCAGACGGTATCGCTGTACAACAGCCCCACGTACTTCATTAATGCCTTCCAGGCGTGCTCCAGCCGGCAGGTCCGAAGGCGAGAGAACGGCAAAGTCAGCCGCCTCGGCCGCTTCTTCTACAGTCAGCGAAGCAGGCGGCTCCATATCGGCCAGATTGACCACCTCGGCTCCGTGCGGAATGTCGAAGGAGAATGTTTCAGGCGCTACGTCGACATCAAGCTCCAGCAGCGTTGCCGTCGCTTTGGCATAACCCATAGCGCCACCGGCATATTCGGCTGACAGGGGCGCGCCGTCACTGCTGCGCAGCAGGAGATTTAGCAAGCCGCCATTGGCACGGAACTCCTCGGGCATCTGTTCGGGAATCGGAATCATACGCAGTCTCTCAACGGCGGTTTCACTGCCATCTTCGCCAAGCAGAACATCGCTGCCATTACGTTCGGCCGTGAAATATTCCAGCAGCTTAGCGACCGCTTCTTCCGGCGACTGCGGCATCTCGTCTTTGTTGAAGTCCGGGTGGTCAAAATCAGCGGGATCAAACTTCCCTTGATGCTCGGCCATCCTGGCCTTCAATTCATCACGCGTGCCCACATAGACGGTATTCTTCTGTGGATTCCAGAACCATACCTGGTCACCATCCCCCACAGCGACCATGCCGATTGCCTCTGGTTTGCTCGATTCAAGGATCTCTACACGAAAGGCCGGTTCGCCTTCTGCGCCGGCGTCACGCCGGCCCCACACCTCGACCTTGCCGCTCGCGCTCTCCTGCGGCGTGTCGATCTGCACCTCAACGATGGCGTGCCCATCCTGGGCACCGGCAAGCAGGCGCGCCGCCTGCTGCAGCATGTCATCAGCACTGGCGCGGGCCAGGATGACCACAGCGCCCAAAGCAAACAGGGCCAGCAAGGCGCCCAGAGGAATAAAATAGCGATTTCGCTTCATTATCTATACAGCTCCTTTACACACACAATTGTATGCATAAGTAACGTCATTATGGCATAAGACCACGCAGTCCGTAAAACATTCTAACCTTCAGTACTACGGCTTTTCTACTAAACGACGTGCGCCGATGGTTTGTGACAGCTGCGGACGGGATGTCTCAGCTCCTTCATGCCGTAATTTGCTGCTGATCAATTTTGCTGAATGGAATTCAATTGATGGTTTCACTGATGATTAAGCCGTCGGCGAGGGTGATGGTGCGCGGAACACGGCTGGCCAGTTCACTGTCGTGGGTGACCATGAGGATGGTCTTACCTTCGGCCACCAGTGATTCAAAAAGCTGGAAGACGGATTCGGCCGTGCGCGAATCCAGGT
>JBJYWZ010000015.1:0-2333 GCA_046259725.1 Promineifilaceae bacterium (SeqCode)
AGTATTCCATCCCCGAAGCGGTATTGAGATTTCGGCAGGGATTCGGCCGTCTCATCCGCCGCAAGAGCGATCAAGGTGTGGTTATCGTGCTTGACAAGCGCGTTCTGACCAAGCGCTACGGCCAATCCTTCCTCGAATCTCTGCCCCCAGCCACCATCCTGCGCCAGCGCAACAGCCGCATCGGCGAACTCACCCTGCGCTGGCTCAACCGCGAATCGTAGCAGCTAAGTGATTTCCCAATTTTCAATCGTGAGTCCGGCTACACGGCCGAATTCTTGTTCATCGGCGGTTACCAGGATCACGTCGTTAGCAACGGCTGTGGCGGCGATTAACAGATCGTTGGGTCCAGTGGGAGTGCCGTTTCGTGCCAGGTCATCGCGCATACGGCCGTAGGCATGCGTGCAGGCATCATCAAAAGGCAGGGAAAGAAACGGCTCAAAAAAACGATCCAGCAGCCGCAGATTATCGGCCGTTCGTGAACTGTGATAAGCGCCGTAGATCAGCTCTGCTTTAACAACCGCGCAGAGAAAAATATCGGCCGGATGCTGCTGCCGAAGCCGGGCAATTAAGGGTGGGGAACTCTCGTTGAGAACTGCGATGCAGGCGTTCGTGTCTAGCAGATACATGACTACTTCATCACGTGCTGGGTTCTAAGGCATCACGTTGTTCATATTCACCCTGCGGCGGGCGCTGGAGTGGCTCTCCCTGCCATCCACCCACGACCTCTTCAAAAAAATATGCAGGCCAATCAGGCGCCATTTCTCTCTTTACCAGATCGGCCAGGTAGCTGGAAACGCTCTTTTGCGAAGCCTGGGCTTCTCTAAAGATTTGTTCGGCGATTTCTTTAGGAACATAAAAATGCATTTGCGGCATAGCTAACTCTTCACGAATATATAAAATATATGTGCTATATGTGCATTATAATGAACAGATCCTAAGGTGTCAATTGGGAGCTGTTTTGTTTGATGGTAAACAGGTGGCGATCAGTCCAGTCCGGCAGAGATCGCAGAGGAAAATTGATCCCGAAGATCTGAGTTCAAACCCGGAGAAATTCCGACTTGTATCAGGAACTATCGTTAGGTTTTCCCTTCAAATCGATAGTTGTTTCTGGAAAAAGTCCTATCCCCTTAAAGTAAACTGTTCGCGAAAGCCGGTAAAGCGGCCGTTCCCCCGGTGTGCCAGAAAAGCACGTTCTGGCCGCGGGTAAACGCTCCCCAGCGAATGAGGTCGATCAGGCCACCCATCGCCTTTCCAGTGTAGACAGGATCGAGGAGGATGCCTTCCATCTGCGCCAGGAGGCGTACCGCCTCCCGTTCCAGCTCCCCAACAACCGCGTATCCCCCGCCAAGGTAATCGTCATTAACTTCGACATGATCCAGCAAAGGGAGCTGGCCCAGGCCGAGATGCGCGGCCGTGGCCGTGGCCAAGGCACCGACCTGCGTCTGCAAGACATCCGCCGGTTGGTCAACGCTGATGCCCAACACACTGCCGCGGAAGCCATAAACCTGTGCGCCTAAGACCAGTCCTGCCTGTGTCCCGCCGCTGCTGCTGGCAAAAACAATGAAGTCGATATTCAACTGCTGCTCTGACAGCTGGTCCATTAATTCGCGCATAGCCAGGACATAGCCGGTGGCACCGACGACATTGGAACCGCCATAGGGCACAATGTATGGTTTGTGGCCCATGGCCTGCAGCTGTTTTTCCACTTCTTGAATCATATCCTTGGCCTGGCGATCGCCGGTCCAATAGACATGAGCGCCGAGCAGCTCGTCCAGCAGGTAGTTACCCGTGACCTGCTCCGGTTCCTGGCCGCGCAGCACAAGCGTGCAGCCCAGCCCATTGCGGGCCGCCGCGGCGGCCGTCTGGCGGCAGTGATTGCTTTGCGCTGCGCCGGTGGAGATCACGTGGTCTGCTCCCTGAGCCAGAGCCTCGGCGATCAAGAACTCCAGCTTGCGTGTTTTATTGCCCCCGGTTGCCAAACCGGTCTCGTCATCGCGCTTTATATAGAGGTCCGGCCCGCCAAGATGTTTACTCAGGCGAGACAGGGGCTCGATCGGCGTAGGCAAATGGGCGAAGCGCAGGCGTTTTGGGTAATTAGGTTCCATAAACTACTTTCACTTTATCTTTTTTCGCAGCCGAAGGGCTGCCAGTGCGCTGATTATAGCGATAACCCTCTATCGTGTCAGCTAACAATAAGCAGATTTCTGTCCTTGCGGATCGTTAGCAGTGTACATTGCGTAGCGGAAGCAATGGTTCGGCATAGTTGACGTTGTCCGCTGCCTGGATTACGCTTGTTTTTCCTAAATCTGGCCTGGTGAGATAATACCCGGCAG
>JBJYWZ010000016.1:0-3150 GCA_046259725.1 Promineifilaceae bacterium (SeqCode)
GCCCGCCTCGCGCTTCAGTGATCAGCTTCAGATCAGGCGACATGCCGACCATCGCCCCCGCCTCCACCTGGATGCTCTCATCAGCATCAAGCTCTACAAACGCCAGGGCAAACGCCGGCTGGTATCGGACATCTACTTTCATGGTTAGCCTCCTAGACTGTGCCAGTAATCGTCAGGATATATTGTACACGGAGAAGGGGATGGTGGCAGGGAAGAAATTATCAATAGGCAACAGCCAATTTTCAATGATCAATGAGCGGAGCACATCCGACATCCGAAATCCCAAATCCCAAATCCGACATCTTTTTGCCCTGTTGTGCCCTTGGACTACAATTGGCGCTATGGATGAGAAGCGCGTTCAATTACGGCCGTTGGGGAAGTCAGGGATCAGGATTACGCCTATTGGGCTGGGAGCATGGCAGTTTTCCAAAGGACAGAGCTTTAACCGGTTCTTCTGGAAGTCGTTGAGCGAAGAGACGCAGAATGCAATCGTACAGGCGGCGCTGGACGGGGGCATCAACTGGTTCGACACGGCCGAGGCGTACGGATTCGGCCGTTCTGAACGCGGCCTCTCCCACGCGCTGCAGGCGGCCGGGAGATCTGACGGCGATGTCGTCATCGCCACGAAATGGATGCCGTTCGGGCGAACGGCCGCTTCCATCGGCAAGACAATTGACAAACGGCAGGAGAATCTGGCGCCGTTTCACATCGACCTGCACCAGGTTCACAATCCCAGCTCATTCTCGCAGCCGGAAGACGAGATGGACGCCATGGCCGATCTCGTCCTGGCGGGCCAGATCAGGGCCGTGGGCGTGAGCAATTTCTCCGCCGGCCAGATGCTGCGCGCGCACAGCCGCATCCAGGCGCACGGCCTGCCCCTGGCCAGCAACCAGGTCAAGTACAACCTGCTCGATCGCCAGATCGAAGGCAACGGCATCCTGGAGGCAGCGCGCGCCCTGGGTATCACGATCATTGCCTACTCACCGCTGGAATGGGGCGTGCTCACGGGCAAATTCCATGACAACCCCGGCCTGGTCAAAAGGCTGCCGCTGGTGCGGCGCGTGTCTGTCGGGCGCATGCTGGAGAAAAGCGAGCCGGTGATCAGGCTGCTGAAAGAGATCGCCGCAGCGCATGGCGTCAAGCCGTCGCAGGTAGCTTTGAACTGGCTGGTCAATTTCTCAGGCCAGACCGTGGTGGCCATCCCCGGCGCCAGCAAACCGCACCATGCCCGGGAAGCAGCGGGAGCGATGGGTTTCACGCTGAGTGATGAGGAGCTGGCGCGGCTGGACGAGGCGACACGGCCGTTTAAGTGATCCAGGCCATCCGCTTACGTACCCTCTTATCAGAAAGCCATACCCAGACGAGCCGGCAGCCGCGCGGCCAGGAACAGCAGGATCAGGGCGGCGGCAAACAGGAGAACACCCGTGATCACAAACCAGGTGCGGAACTGGCGGCTGCGCGCGGCGATCATGGCCTGCGCCTGGGCCGGGCCGCCATGGCCGAGCCGCTGCCTGTAGAACTCCATTTGCGTCTCCGCCTCCGCCAGCAGCAGGCGGAAATTCTGCAGGAGGCTGCCCATGCGGTAGACGCCCTGGAAGAGCACCAGGAAGAGGGCGTAACTGATCAGCCCGGCGCGAAAAATCGTCTGAGCGCGCGCAGCATCGAGCATGGCGGGCAGCAGGCTGAGCAGCAGGACGGCGACCGCGCCCAGCGCTGCCGTCGTGAAACCCCGCGTCAGTGAATCGATCGCGCGGCCGATTTGCGAGGAAACGGACGCCGCATAGGCGCTCATATCCTGCAGCGCCTTGTAGTTGCTCTCGATACGGCCGTTTAAGAAATGGCGATGGTGCCAGCGCGCCTCTTTGAGAATCTGCCCATAGCGCTCCTGCAGGTAGATATAGTTGGCGCCGCCGTCGCTGCCCGGCAGGCGGCGCGCGCTCACATTTTGCAGGATGGATAACCGCCGGTCGCACTCTGCCCCAAAGGGCCAGACGGCCCAGCGTGCCAGCGAGCGCATGTCCAGGTTCGTTTCGCCCGCCGCGGGGATGTTGATAACGGCCGTTTTTTCAGCGCCGGCATACCCCGCCTCGAAGGTCCCTCCGGCGGCCACGGACCAGTCGGCCGTATAGAGCACGTTCGCGGCCAGGGCATGGGCGGCCAACCGGCCGCGGATGGCGTTCTGCACGGCCGATTCGCCGGGCGTACTGCAAGCCGCGCTTACGAAGTGCGCCGGTGTGATGTTGCGCAGTTGAAAACCAGCCCAGACAAGCGAGTCCTCCGCCAGATCGTGGTATTGTTTCAGGCGCCGGCGGGTATGCTCCGCGAGAGGAGCCGCACTTTCAAGCAGCCGTTTTGCATCGTGCAGGCCGGCGACGGAAAGCAGGCTGCCGCGTATCAGCACCTCGTCGTCCTCAAGTACGACCAGGGTCGCGCGATCGGGTGCGGCGAACAACTGGCGGTCCAGGTCGATCAGGTCATTGTCGAGCAGGCGCAGGAACGCGCCGCTGTAAAGGTAGGGCAGCAGGTAGTGCACGCCCCCGTTAAGGCCCCAATAGGCCAGCAGCGGCCCCTTGGCCACGCTGAGATTGAGGCGGAGCTGCAGGCGCGGGTCCATGCGCCTGATGGCCTTCACCGCCTCCGCGAGCGGCAGGCGCGGCTGGCCGGCGTCGATGTTGAGCAGCGGCGGCAGGTTGGGCAGCCCGATTTGAAGGGACAGCGAGCCGTTCAGCTCGCCCATCAGCCTGTTGTAGTCAGCGGTGGAGACCGCGGCGAAGATGGTGGCGGGGCGATCGACGATCAGGTGCAGGTGGCGCACGCTTTCCGCCGCCCTGATCTCTTCTCTCTGGACCTCGATTTTGTCGCCAAACTGCAGCAGTTGTGATCCGGCGGACACGGGTATCCTTGTCAGGTGGTCAGTTTGTCAGGTGGCAAGTGGCACGCACGGATCAATTCCGCACTGCGAATCCCGAAATTCGACATCCCATATCCGAAATCGCCTTATCATGTTTTCTGTGTCTTTCCACTTCCACCCACCCAGTATGTCACAACGGGTAAACAGCTGTAAAGGGAAAAAGGCGGGAAAAAGGGCAGGGAAGAAATTGTCAATAGCTAACAATCAATTATCAACAGGCTGTCCGCGAGGGCAAATCC
>JBJYWZ010000017.1:0-1730 GCA_046259725.1 Promineifilaceae bacterium (SeqCode)
TTAAGGAATAACGGGGGTCTTCATCCTTACAACGGAATATGGTGCAGTGCACAATAAATGTCAAGGATTATTGTGCGGTGCAGCATAACGGCCTGTTTGGTGTTCGGGATCCCTTCAAAGAGCAAGTCACTTTCGTCTGGATACTCTTCCATCAGGACACGCCCATGTTCCCAATCATCAGCGAACGGCTAATGGGATCTGCACTTTCCAAAAACTTGTAGAAAGTGGTGGCAATGTATGGATACCGCTTGATGTGCTTGATGCTCAAAACGGGGATGAGTTCGTCAACTCTTTGCAGGCCCAGGCGCAGAAAGTGATCGAATTGGCGTACGAGCCGCTTGATTGATGTGACAGATGATCAGTCTTTCCCTATCGATCCGTCACTTCACCAATCGCACGCCACCAACAGAAACGTCGGCTACAAACGGGCGGCCAATCGCCACTATGCCGACGCGCTTCAGGCGACGGGTATTGAGTCCGACGTCAGTACGATGCGCGACGAAATCTTTGAAGGGAAGCTGAACGCTCCGCCACTCAGGATCGGCCCTGAAGCTCTGGCGATACGATTGCCACGGACGGCTCAAATCGGCAGTCCGTAAATGCATGGCGTAGGTCTCGCCATTTCCATAGACGTCTAACTCGAGACCGCTCCAAGAGCTTACATCTACGGGCTTGCCGTCCGGGTCGAGATCTAGAGAGATCTGAACAAAGCCGCCGTTATTCTCGAGACTGACATCGCCCCTCATGCGGATAGCCTGTCGGCCGGCGACCAGTTCTCTGGACATGTTGCCATCGGACACTCCTCCCATGACCCTGTCCGTGAACATCCGCCAGCTCGTGCCTATCGTCGCCAGGGGCGGCTCACGGTTTAGATCATCGATAATTGGGGATGTGATCGGCATCGTATCGGCTCGCGCACGACTGCATGCGATGAGGGCGGCACCCGCAAGCGCCAGAAATTCCCGTCGATCATACAGCAAGGACATAGCTCAGTATTGGGTGAGGTAGGAACACGACTGGTTCTTGCCCACATTCGTGTGGCCACTACGGCATTGTCTTATCTAGTCTGCTTCGGCTGTAACACCTATGACGCATCAGCCCCGGCCCTGTTGGGGAGCCGGGGCTTAGTCTCTGGATTAGAAAATAAATCTGGTCGACGGCCTAAGGCATTTGCCCTCGGCTTTGGTTGGTGTCGCCAATGGCTACGAAATGGTCCGTATCCACGACGTCAAAGTAGAGGCATTGCTGCCGCACTGGAGGCCGAGGACCTTGTTGTCAGAGCTGTCGATAGAGAGCATCTCGTCGGGACGTAGAGTGGCCCGCACGCGTGCCGCTGTGGTCTTGCCCGTGTCGACGTCGGTTTTTTCAAACACGACAGCATTAACGGCACAGCGACCGTTTTCGCGCTGAAAGAATGCTATGACGCGCTTGCTTCCGACTGTTTCTAGAATGGTCTCGTTAGCCTCAATCGGCCCGGAGTGATCGACAAGCTCGTATGCACGCGCTTGTGCTCCTCCTGTGAGGATGACCAGGACTCCTGTAACAGCGCAAAGCGATTGAATGCGATTTAACATTGGAACCTCCTATTAGGTTGTTGGGTGATTCCTAATGCTGCATCGCAGCAATTACGTGGTCGCTTTATGATGCAGCGCATCATTTTGACATCATGCCGCCACGCACCCTAACGCTGACTGATCCTATTACAGGGTGCCTTCGGCGCAGCAAATAGG
>JBJYWZ010000018.1:0-5827 GCA_046259725.1 Promineifilaceae bacterium (SeqCode)
AACGTATTGTCGAGTCAAGATCAGCCCACAGATCGCCGGCGTCCTCGATGCCAACATTGATAGCAACGGGTTCGAGGGTGATTCTAGCCAGATCAAGTCAGCGATGCTGCAAGCGCGAATCTAACCGGCTGCATCGTCCACCGCCACGCGCTGCACTGACCAGAGCTGTCTTTTTACGCCCGCTACAGTTCACAAAGCAGCGGCTGGAGGCCCGCCACAGACAGGCGGATGCTGAACGTCTTCTGTGCGAAGGACGAGCGGTACGCGAAATCAGCCTGAGACATTGGATTGTGCGCCTGTTACGGCGAATCTGCCATCGGAAAGAAATGCTGCGGAGCCTGAATCTTCGCCGGGGCGGCTGGCATTAACAGGAAAGGGTAAAGACTGAATCGGCATTGTTGTTTTACGATTGATCGCCATCTGGCTCGCACAACGGCTCAATCTGGTATGTTGATCTTTCTTCACATGAGAGATCGCGCACATAGCGATTGGTCGTTATCCAGGCCTGCAGTTCTTCTAAAGGTGGCATATCCAGCTGCCATTGAATAATCGTCGAGTCTGTCCCACCTGAGAGCGCCGTTTTGCCGTCTTCGCTGATGGCGATATCGAATATGAAGTCGCTGTCATGACCGCTGAAGCGGTGAATTTCTTCTCCTGTTTCAAGGTCCCATAAGGCCAGCGTGCCATCCCATCCGCTGGAAAGTGCATATCTCCCTCCCGATCCATTTTCAGACTTAGGCACATAGGCCACGCGCGTGCGGCCGATGGTTCCGGAACCGCCATGGGCGGCGATACGCT
Source organism: Promineifilaceae bacterium (SeqCode) (assembly GCA_046259725.1). Classification (GTDB taxonomy): domain Bacteria; phylum Chloroflexota; class Anaerolineae; order Promineifilales; family Promineifilaceae; genus JAACFF01. Next base: position 799 of record JBJYWZ010000018.1, read on the forward strand.
GGATCTGCTCCCCTGTCTCCAGATCCCATTCGATTACATAGCCTTCAGAATCGCCCGAGATCGCACGCCGGCCATCAGGACTGAAGGCGATGCCGGTGATCGTCTCTGTGTGTCCGGCGAATTGTTGAATCTTTTCTCCCGTCTCCAGATCCCATAGAAATACCAGGCGTTCATCAGCGCCCGAGAGGGCAGTTCGGCCGTCCTGACTGACAGCCAGCGCCCAGATTCCTTCCTTGTCCCCGCTGAGCTGCCTGACTACCTCGCCACTTTCCAAATCCCAGATATTTACTAAGCTATCAATCGCGCCGGATAACCCGTAACGGCCGTCGGGAGAGAAGGCGACACTGAGCACGGGCGCAAAATGCCCTTCGAAGCGGCGAATTTCCTGCCCCGTGGCCACATCCCACAGACGGACCGTGTTATCATACATATGGCCGGACAGTAATCTCCGGCCATCGGGGCTTATGTCTATCTGAAAAACATCGTTGAGTTGCCAGTTGAGGCGTCCAACCTGCTCGCCGCTGTTCAGATTCCATAACCTGATCGCATCCTCTTCGATGATTGGCGCGGCCGGATCAGGCGAACCGGAGGCAGAGATGGCTTGTTGGCTGCCGGGGGAAAACAGGACATCCGTCACCGCACCTTCATGACCCTGAAAACGACCTAACTCAGCGGCGTTGTATAGATCCAGGAGTATGATTTGATCGTCACCGGTCGTCGCCAGAGCTGAACGCCCATCCGGACTGATGGCCAGATCGGTTATGCCCGCGGTGTGCAGATCAAAACGGGCGATTATTTCACCATTTTCCAGATTCCAGAGGAGTAAAATGCCTTCATCGTCGCCTGATAACGCTCTTCTGCCGTCGGGGCTGAAGGCAACGGCCGTTATTACTTCTGCATGTCCTTCCAGGGTCTGAATATCTTCTCCAGTTGCCACTTTCCAGAGATAAAGGTTGTGGTCGGCCGAAGCGCTCAGCGCTAAATGATCACAAGGTTCCTCCTCCAGCCCCGTTGGATCCTCACATCTTGGGCTGATGGCCAAATCAGTAACATGTCGTTCTATTGCAGATTGGTGGATTAATTCGCCGCTCTCAACATCCCAGGCAGCCAGTTCGTATACCTGCCCTGGTGTGGTCGTATAGTCTACCTCACCGGCGCTGACCACGAGTTTTCTCCCATCCGGACTGAGAGCAATATTTGTAACCATTTCAGTCAATCCAACAAAGCGGCGAACTTCCTCGCCTGATGACAGGTCCCACAGAAAAAGTTCCCCGGGGTCTCGTGGAGAGAATCCGGACTGTCCCCCGGAAAACAAGAACTGTCCATCAGGCGTGATAGCCAGGGCATGCACCGCTCCGGAATGGCCGTCGAAGCGGCGCAGCTCGCGCCCGCTCTCGACATCCCAGAGAATAACGTCGCCATCGCCGGTGGCAGCGACAAGCAGTGACCCATCCGGGCTTATAGCTAAATCGTTCACGCCGCTGGACGTATTCCCCTGATCTTGCTCGGATTCCGCCCCTTGTTCCGGGTAAAAGCGTTGGATTTCCTTTCCTGCTGCCGTCTCCCACTGAATGATCTGGCCGTCACTCATGCCCGTAAATGCTGACTGTCCATCGGGCATGAGTGCGATTGTGGTTGGGTAGCCACCCATGTCGCCAAACAGCTCGCTTACGGAATACAATTTCCGCGGACCAGGAGCATAGGCCGCTTCCAGCAATGCGCGCTGTGATTCCAGCGGTGGCTGCGCGATGCGGTTGGCCGCCATGGCCATTACCAGCGCCGATGTTGAGTCTTTTTCACCCATCGCCTGCCGGGCTGTTGCTGCTAGGCCCAGGCTCGAGGCCTCGATTGCTCCACGTGCTTCATTGCGCGCGAAAAACGCCATTGCGGTGGAAATCACCGTGGCCAGGGCCAGGACCATAACCAGGACACGTAATAAGCTGCGCGAACGTCGTTCAAGCGATTGCTCCTTTTCCTGGCGGGCCAACTCGCTCATCCGTCGATCTTGTCGTTTCTTAAGACTCGCTTCGATGTAGCGGCGCTCCAATTCGCCCAGATCGCCGGGTCTTTCGTTCAGCCAATTTTCCGCAGTAGCTAAGGGCGCGCCTCGCAGCAGGGCGCCGTCATCGTAATTGCTCGCTTCCCACTGCCGGCGGGCCGCGCGCAGCTGTTCTTGCCAGAGGCGAAAGGAGCGGTCGGCATTAACCCAACTGCTGAGGCGATCCCAGTTGTGGATCAAAGCCTCATGAACGAGTTCGGCCGATTCACTATCAATCTCATCCTGCCCTGTCACCACCAATCGTTTGTCGGCCAGATATTGCACTATGCCCCAGCTTTCGGGGCTGAATTCATGCCGCAAAGCCAGCCGCCGCGCATCTTCAGTTCTACGCCCGGGCTGCACCAGCTGCACCAGTACCCGCTGCATATCTGCTTGTTTGTTTTCGTCTAGAGTCAGGTACACGTTCTCCGCATAGCCTGCCAGCGCCCCGCCTGTTTTGCCAATCTCTTCATAGGCGGCGTGCGTCAACCAACCCTGATCGAGCCGGTCCCACAGCTCGGTCAAGGCGAACTCCAGCAACGGCAGGTTTCCCGGTTCCTCGCCTACATCATCCAAAATTCGTGTTACCAATCCCGGTTCGAAAGCTGCCCCCTGCTGGACGGTCGGATTTTCGATGACCGTTCGTAGTTCCTCTCGATTCATCGGACCGAGGATAATCGCACTATCGTTTAGGATATCGGCGAAGGGACGGTAAGATAAAGCCTGGCCCATGAAATCCGCCCGCAGGGCAAGCACCAGGGCCAGTGGTGCAATCATTCCCTGCCTCCCTTCTTCCGCGGCGTCTGTAAGCATCTTCAGAAACTGCAGACGCAGCCCCTCATCCATACAAAGAGTGTAGAGTTCTTCAAATTGGTCGATGACTAACAGCAGGCGTTGGGCTTCCGGGTTGTCTGCCAGCACCTGTTGTGCGGCATCAGATAGGGACATGGCATCCTCTTGCAGAGCGTCGAGCAGCTTCTGTGGGGCCAGGTGCCCATTGTTGTTAATGTCCGTAGCCTCGAGATGAGGAGACAGTACCGCTGACAGCCTGTGGAAAGGTTGGTTTCCTGGCCGAAGAGTACAGATCAACCACTCTCCTTGCGCCCGTATTTTCGGCAGTAGCCCGGCGAAAATCACTGATGATTTACCGCAACCGGATGATCCCACGATCGCTGCAACCCGCGCGCCGGTCGTAATTGATACCGCCAGCCGTCCCGTGAATGCTTCACGGCCATAAAAGAACGGTGCATCACTTTCCCGGAACGCAGAGAGACCGCGATAAGGACATGGGCCAACTGGATGGGGCGGGCGCCGCAGCACAAGATCGGTCGCCGGCGCGGCTGAAAATTGACCATCACGCAGCAAATCGACCATCTCCTTCGTCTGATCCAGGGGCGTAACTCCCAGTTCTTCAGCCAACAGCCGTTCGAACTGTTCGTAGTGGAGCAGTGCTTCATTGCGCTGTCCATTCAGCGCCAGAGCCCACATCAGCTGTTGGTGTGCAGCTTCCTGGAAAGGTTCTAGTTCTACCTGCCGCCCGGCCAGCCATATGGCCTGTTCGTAATCCTTGTTATCCAGGTAACAATTGGTTAACTGATTCATGGCCCATAGTGCTCTGCGCTGCAAGGATTCGCGCGTGATAAGAGCCCACTCTTCGAACAATGGCGCATCGCGCAAGTAGAAACCTGCCAGGAATTGGCCGCGATACAAAGCCACGGCCGAAGCCAGGTCAAAAGCCTTAATAGCCGCGGTTCTATTAACCGCAAGATCCTGCGACTCACTGGATTCCGCTATCCCCGCGAGAAAATCGTTTACATCGAGCTTGTAGTCCCCATGCTTGTTAAATTGAATGGTCTGGCGCGTGATGTCGAAATAAGGAGGTTGAGCCTCCTGATCGTGAAGCAGTTGCCGAAGATTAGCCAGCGCGCCGCGCAAACTCCTGCGCGCCTTCTGTTCGGGCGTGTCCGACCACAGCAGACCCGCCAGAGAATCGCGACGATGCGGCCGGTCCGCTTCAACTGCCAGATAGGCCAATAGAGCGCGTGCTTTGTCTGATTCGAAGGCAACCAGCGGCTCTTCCCCTAACGAAGCCTGGAAAGAACCCAACAAGGATATGTTTAAGTGACTCATTTTCCCCTGTCCCCCCTTTCTCCACGTTTTCTCGACGCTGGAAAGCTACCCTGTAGACATTATAGCAGAAACATTTACCTGATATTGGAGGTTAAAATGAACAGCAGGTACAAGTATCTACTCTTTTCGTTCCTTTTCGTTCTACTCCTGACCGGCTGCGGACCGAAGCCGGAGGAGGTCGCCTTGCAGTTGGCCGAAGCGGTCAATGAGGGAGATGTCGATCAGGCCCTGGCTCTTTTTGCCGGGGATGCCGTGGTCACCTCGGTCAGTCCCGAACCTTTCAGGGGTAAAGAACAGATTCAAGGTTGGCTGGAAGGAATGATCGCCGACGATTTTGAACTGGAAGCCGAGATTGCCGAGGTTTCCGGAAATAAGGTCGTCGAGCAGGATACCATGACCATGGATTCCATGAGTTTCTTTGGCATAGAACCCCTGACCGGTACCAGCGAAATCGTCGTCGAAGATGGCAAGATCCACGCGATCAATTTCAGCTGGAGCGAAGAAACCCTGGCTGACCTGCAGGCGGCACCTTTTGTGGCCCGCGAGGATCTGATCGGCACCTGGTATGTAGGCAGCTTCATGGAACTTCGCGAAAACGGGACATGCCGCGTGGCCGATAAGCAGGCCGATTTGAAAGAACCGGTTGGCAAAGCGCATCCGGGAAGCCATGAAGAATGGACCTACGATGGCATGGTGATGACCATGCAGGTCACTGAGCCTGGGGTTGGCGAGGGGTACAGCTGCACCCCGGATGAGGTCGGCGTTTATCTTGTCCGTTGGGGAGGAGATGATCGTGATAAGCTTAAATTTGAGGTCATTGATGACCCGTGCGGCGCGCGCATGGGCGGCATGATGTGGGGC
>JBJYWZ010000019.1:0-9837 GCA_046259725.1 Promineifilaceae bacterium (SeqCode)
CCAGAACAAATCGCCATGGAAGCGCCGCAGGAAGCTGCGCAAGGAACGCAGCCTGAACTGCTTTCCGGCGTCGCCAACGCGCTGGTCATTCGAGGTGATTTGAATGCCAAGAAAGCAGAGCAATCCGAAATGGAACCTGCGGATGGATCACCTATCGTGATAGGGGAGCCCGGCAGCGTCACCGCGACCACCCTGCTCCCGGATCAGGCACAGCAAGAAAACCAGGAAGTAGAGCCGGCGAACGTTGACAGCAGCAGAATTTTGCTGTGGGTCGCCTTTATTGTGGCCCTGGCCATCTTCTCAGCTTCCGTCATCGGCGCGATTTATCTTTACAGCCGGCGACGCCCCTTATAAAGAGCTCCCCTATGACCAGCAGGCAGTTTGCTTCTGGAAGAGTTTTGTTAATGCTGCTCGCGCTGATGTTAACCGCCGGCGCGTGCAGCACCAATCCAGCATCTGAAGTGAGCGAGACTGCCGGCCATGATTTGGCCAAGGATAAACTCAAACTCCTCGTACCTGAGGACGGCATTTATCGCGTTACGGCCGACGACATGGCGGCCAATAACCTCGACGTCAGAGAAGCGCTTTCCTATGACAACATCGGCCTGAGCAGCGGGGGTGAAGCGGTGCCCTTCCTGCTCGACGACGGCGGCTTGATTTTCTACGGGCAGGCTTCTGACAACCGCTATTACGCTGAACGGCCTTACATCCTGCAATACGGCGCCCCGGGGCTGGAAATGGCTCAGTCGGAAGCGCCGACGACTACAGGCACGGCAGTGGATTATGTCAACAGAACCATACGTCTGGAAGAGAATCATGAATACATCTCTGAAGCGCGTAAAGAAGAAGAAAGCGATGTCTGGTTTTGGGAAAAACTAACCCAGGGGGAGACATTTTTGACGGATGTCTCTCTGCCGTTTGTCGCCAATGGCCCTTCGACGCTGCGCGTGGAAGCCTGGGGATCGACGCACAACCCTGACGTCGAAGGTGACCATGATTTCGAGGTGCTCGTAAACGACGCCATGGCCGGATCAGTTACGTTTGATGGGCAGAACTATTACACCGCTGAGCTCTCAATCCCTCCCGGAACACTGCATGAAGGTAAGAATAGGATCATGCTGGACAACCGTGCTGAAGGCGCTTCGTTTCTGGATATTATGCAGATAGACTGGCTGGAGCTGGATTATACGGCTCCGCCATCTGCCGTGAATGACCGTCTGGATTTTACAGCTCCGGAGGGCCACGTTACGGTAACGGGTCTGAGCGGATCGCCAACTATACTTGACATCAGCGAACCTTCAAATCCGCTGCAGCCAGGCGGCTGGCAGTATGAGAGCGGCCGTGTTCAGGGTACGGTCGAAGACGGGATGCATCTGGCCATAGCCGGTCCTCGCGGGTACCTGTCGCCGCGTATAGAGCCCGTACTTGATAGCAGCTGGCAAGAGGCCTCAAATCAGGCCGATTTAATTATCGTCACGACCGCGGAGCTGGCTCCGGAATTGTCCCCTCTTGTCGCCGCACGGGAAGCCGAAGGTCTGGGCGTTGCCGTGGTACCGGTGAACGAAATCTATGACGAATTCGGCTATGGTGCACCGTCGCCTGAAAGTATTCGCGGCTTTGTCACTTATGCTTACGAGAATTGGGCCGAGCCGCAGCCGCGATATTTGCTCATCGTTGGCGATGCGACAAGCGATTACCGGGGCTATCTGGAGGAACCACCGGACAACATCGTGCCTTCCTTAATGGTCCCCGTGCAGTTCAGCGGCGAGACAGTAAGTGATTCGCGCATCGTGGATATTGATGGTGATGCCCGCCCCGATCTGGCAGTTGGGCGATGGCCCGTGCGTACGCCGCAGGAAGCGGCCTCCCTGGTTGAGCGCACGCTCGCCTACGAACAAAACGCCGCCGGGCAGCGCGCTATTTTCGCCACGGACGCCAGTGAAAGCACCTTCAGCGGCATCGCCAACGGCCTGATTGAAGCGAGCCATCTGGAGCGCGATCAGGTTGACCAGGTCGACGGCCCGACCGCCGCCGACATCGCCGACCTCTGGCAAAACGGTGCCTGGCTGGCGACCTACATCGGACACGGCAGCATTGATCGCTGGGGCAAAGATAACATGTTCAGTCTGGACGAAATAGATAAACTCGACAGCGATTCAATTCCCATTGTGCTTCAGCTCACCTGCCTCACCGGCCTGTATTCCCACCCGGAACAGGTTTCGCTGACAGAAGCAATGCTGCTCGATCAGAAAGGCCCGGTCCTGGCCGTGGCCGCGTCAAGCCTGACTTTCTCGTTTCACCAGGAACCTTTCGCCGAAGAGTTGCTGTTAAAGCTGCAAGACAGTAACATCGAACGTGTTGGCGACGCCTTCCTGGCCGCCAAACGCAGTCTAGAAATCGAAGGCGCAGACGGGCTGCGCGAGATCAGTGATACTTTTGCCTTGTTTGGCGATCCCAGTGCGAAGATTGCCAGGCCTTAATCTCCTCCAAAGGAATCGTCCAGGTGCGTTGTGCTAGCAGATAACCGAAATACCGCCTCCTCGACTGCGAGGCGTTTGATGCCCTGGCTGAATCTGCTTCTGGTCCTTATTTTGCTGGGTATTGGCATCTGGTACCTGGCCGGCAAAGTGAGCCTGGCGGATATCGCTTCCGCGCTGCGGCTTGCCGATCCCGTTCCCATCCTGATTGGCATCGGTATGATGCTGCTGACCGTTCTGCTGAAGGCATGGCGCTGGCAGTTCATGTTCGTTGGTCCGGAGCAGAAACCGAATTACAGTGCCTCATTCTGGGCCCTGATGCTGGGCCAATATGTCAATCTGATTGTGCCCTTTTTTCGCCTGGGCGAAGTAGCCCGGATATACGCGCTGAACCGGCAGACAAACATCTCCATGGCCCGCTCCATCGGCACGCTGGTTGTGGAAAAGGTGCTGGACATTGTTGTCTTGATGCTGCTGATCGCCGTTATCATGCCTGTCGTCATTCTGCCACAGTCGATCGGCCTGCCCGAACCCACGCTGTGGCTGCTGCCGTTGTTCGCTCTCGCAGCCCTGTATGTGCTCGCCTTCCGCACCGAAACGATCACGGCGCTGCTGCGGAACATAGCCGGGCGGCTGCCTGACTCGGGTTGGTTACAACGGCCGTTTAACTGGGCAATTTCGGGTCTTGAGGGATTGGCTGCGCTGCGCAGCGGACGGACATCGCTAGTTTTGGTTTTGTTATCCGTCTTAATCGCCCTCCTATCTATCGCCCTGCCTTTTGTCCTCTTCTTTGCCTTCGATTTGCAGCTCACGCTCGTGCAGGCGGCCCTTATTCATGTGGTCGTCACCATCGCCACAACGCCACCGAGCACGCCCGGCAAAATCGGCATTTTCAACGGTGCCGTCGCGCTGATGCTGTACAGTTTCGGCGTCGCCGACGACGCACTTATCATCAGCTACTCGATCGTGTTCCACCTGGTCGTCATCCTGCCGCAGATCGTACTGGGCAGCATTGCCGTGGCCAAGACTGATTGGCACTGGCACAGAGCCCTGGAGCAGCAGTCCGTGTCCTAGTTCAGCAAACGCTGAATCGACCGCAACGCCATGGCCGCAGGGGAAGCATCCGCAAACAGCACGAAAGTTTCGGTGATCATTCCAGCCTATAATGCCGCGCCGACAATTGCCGAATGCCTGACTGCCATCTCTAATCAGGATACCGCTGCTCCTTATGAAGTGATCGTCGTTGATGACTGCTCGGATGATCAAACGGCCGCACTGGCTACTGAATCCGGCGCCCGAGTCATCCAGCATGAGCATAGACGCGGCGCGGCCGCGGCGCGAAATAGCGGTATCGCCCAGGCTCAGGGCGAAATTCTCTGCTTCACCGACGCCGACTGCGCCCCAAAGACGGATTGGATCAGGCAGATTCTGCTGCCCTTTGACGATGAAGCGATCAGCGGCTGCAAAGGAACCTACGCCACAAAGCAGGAAGAACTGGTGGCCAGGTTTGTGCAGATCGAGTACGAAGATAAGTATGATCTGCTGGCCAGGCAGGAGCGCATCGATTTCATCGATACATACTCCGCCGCTTACAGGCGGCAGGTCATTCAAGCCAACGATGGTTTCGACGAACAGATCAGCTTCGTGGAAGATCAAGAACTTTCTTTCCGGCTCGCCGCCAGGGGCTACGAGATGATCTTTCAACCACTGGCGATGGTCTATCACTATCACAGCGACTCGGTCGCGGCATATTTTCGCAAGAAATTTATGATCGGCTACTGGAAGTCGCAGATCGTACGCCGCTTCCCAGGACGCGCGATTCAGGACTCGCACACACCGCAGGTTATGAAGGTGCAGATACTGCTGGTCGCCCTGATGATCGCATCACTGGCAGGCCTGCTCATCACTCGCTGGAGCGGCCTCCTGCTGGTGGCGGCGATGGTGGCCTTTCTGGGCAGCAGTTTGCCATTCCTGGCAAAGGCGTGGCGCAAGGATAAGGCCGTCGCCCTCGTTTCACCTGTCCTGCTATTGGTCCGCGCCGCGGCGCTGGGATTGGGTTACGCCTGGGGTCTGGCCAGCCCTACGGCCGATATCGGGCAGGAACATACGATCGACGGCGCCAACTATTTTCTCAAACGAACGCTCGACATCGGTGGTTCGGCCGTCGGGCTGCTGCTCACCGCTCTGGCGGGTATCTTCATCGCACCGGCCATCCTGCTTGACTCCAAAGGGCCGGTGATATACCGGCAGGAACGCGTGGGCGAAGGGGGCAAGCCCTTCACGCTGTATAAGTTCCGGTCGATGCAGGACGAGCCGGAAAGCACGCTGGAGCTCATGCTGGCCAATGCGAATCTGGATCCTTTATTGGTGAAACCGGAAGATGATCCGCGCCTGACGCGGACCGGCCGATTTCTACGCCGCTGGAGCCTGGACGAACTACCCCAATTCTGGAATGTGTTGAAAGGGGACATGAGCCTGGTCGGCCCGCGTCCGGAGGAGACACGTTATGTAGCGCACTACAATGACTGGCAGCGGCGCCGGCTGGCGGTGAAGCCGGGTATGACGGGGCCGATGCAGGTAAACGGCCGTGCCGACCTTCCTCTCGACGAGCGCGTGGAGATGGAGCTGAACTATATCGAAAACTACTCCATCTGGCATGATATTTTGCTGCTGCTGCATACGGCGCCGGCGGTTATTCGCGGTGAAGGGGCGCGCTAGATTGCGATGGTGGGTAACCTGGACCAGGCTTCCCCGGTCTATACAATGAAGCACGAAGAGGGACTGGACAAAACAATCAATTACCTGCTGCCGGCGGCTGCGGGAATCGTGGCTCTTCTTGTTTACGGCATCACAATGGCGCCTGATCTGACCTGGTCGCACTTTGGCGGCGACGGCGGTGAATTGATCACCGCCTCTGTTACGTCGGGCATCCCCCACCCTCCCGGCTATCCTACCTATGTCGTCCTGGGAAAACTATTTGACCTGATTCCGGTGGGTACCGTGGCCTGGCGCTTTAACCTGATGTCGGCCGTCGCCGCAGCCGTCACCACTGCCTTCATCACATCGACGGCATTGAACACGCTCGAAGGAAAACGGAATCGTGAAATTGTTTCACTGGCAACAGGGCTAACGGTTGCCTTTGCGCCTCTGTTTTGGAGCCAGGCCATCATTGCCGAAGTGTATGCGCTGAACACCGCCTTCCTGGCAATCTTTCTCTGGTCCCTGCTGGGACAGCGCTCGCCGCTGAACAGCGGCTTATTTCTTGGCCTGGCTGTCACGAGCCACCTCAGTTCGCTGCTTTTGCTGCCCCTGGCTTTGCTGCTCGTCCCGCGAAGCGGCTGGAAATACCTGGTCGCCGGCCTGTTGATCGGCCTGACGCCCCTGCTGATACTGCCCGTCCTGGCAGCTTCAAACAGCCCGGTCAAGTGGGGCGACCCGGCGACGCTTTCGGGCTGGTGGTGGCTGGTAAGCGGCCGTCTTTATCACGCCAACTTACGCCTGCCGGAGTCCGGCGATGCATGGGCAAAACTGGGGTCCATGAGCGGCATTCTGGCGAAGCAGTTCCTTTACGCGGGTTGGCTGCTGGCTGCGTTGGGCATCAGCACAGGGATCGTTGATAGGCTTACAACGCTTGCACTCACGGCAGCGGCGCTGCTGTATTTTGTCTATGGTTTTCTTTATCAGACCGATGACGCCGTCATCCAGCTCTTGCCCGCCCTTTTGCTGCTCAGCCCACTGTTGGCGGCCGGTCTGTCGCGGCTGGGCTCCTGGTCGCTGCTCCTGCCGCTGGGCCTGCTGCTGATCAATTTCCAGGTTTTGAACCTGCATAACGAAAATGAGGTTCGGCCGTTGGCAGCAAACATCCTGACTGCCGCGCCGCAAAACACTGTCCTGCTGACGCCAGGCGACCAGTCGATTTTTGCACTCTGGTATTACCACCATGTGGAAGAGTTGCGCCCGGATCTCGCAGTTGTCGACGCCGGCCTCCTGGCTTTTGACTGGTACCGGCGGCATATCGGCGAACAATATCCGGACCTAACTGCGTTGCAGCAGGATGATGTCGAGGCATTCCGGGCTGAAAACGGCCGTTCGCGCCCCGTTTGTGATGTCGCACCCGCGCTGGGCGGTCTGAGCGGGTGCACGGCCGCGCCATCACCAGGAACAGGCCAGGAAACCGGTGGGTGATCGTAATCAAATCATCGTGAACTTATAATGCGCTAATGTTCACAAAGAGGTAGACTCACATTTTATGGCTGATGTTACTGACGCGTTGGAAACGCCGGAGAAAGAGAGTGACAATCGAACTCTTGGGCGCATCGCGCTCCTGCTGTTCCTGACCGGCGTCCTGCTCCTTCTCTCCTGGTTGGGATGGAAGGCGTGGCGCGTCTACCAGACTTCCGCCTCCTTGCTTGAAAGACAGGCGCAGTTTGAAGAACTTGCAGCCGGCGGCCTGCAAGAGGTCGATCCCGACGCCCTGGAAATACTGGTTCTGGGCACCTATGGCGATATCAGGACGCTGCGCGCGGAAACCTCATTCCTGATGCCCGTACTGCCCTACCTGAAAAATGTCCCGCAAATTGGACCGCTGGCCGCGGCCGCGCCGCACCTGTTGGAGATGGCGGACGCAGGCATGGAAGCGGCCGCTTATGGCATACGGGCAATGAAGCCGGTATTGGCAGCCGCTCAGTCAGAAGAACCGATACTGCCCCTCTTGCTGCAAACCACGCAGTCGGCGCAGGGCGACCTGGCACAAACCGCGCTCGCGCTCGAGCGAACGGCCGAAGCAAGGAGCCAACTCAGCATCATTGAAGGACTTCCCTGGCGCGTCGAGACGCTGCTCGAAAAAGGGGATACATGGCTGCCCCTTGGGCAGGATTTTACGCGACTTGCACTGGCACTGCCTGAACTGATGGGACTGAACGGCCCGCGACGTTATCTCATCATGGCGCAAAATCAAGATGAGCTGCGGCCCACAGGCGGCTTCATCAGCGGCGCCGGCTTTCTGGAGATCGAAGACGGTGAAATTAAAAGGCTCGATTTTATGGATGCCAATGTCGTCGACGCGTGGGAAGAACCGGGTAAGGTCGGCGGTGCGCTGGCAAAGCCCTATGACGCCCCGCCGCAGCCGCTGCACGATTTTATGCTGCTAGGACTATTCCTCTTCCGTGATGCCAACTTCTGGCCAGACTTTGCCGTGTCTGGACAGAAGGCAATGGATTTCTACGCCTATGGCCGTGATGTTGAGCCGCTGGACGGCGTCATCGGCATTAACCAGGAGTCGCTCAGACTGCTGCTTGCCGGCATGGGTCCGGTCACCGTTCCTGATACCGGCGAGGTTGTGAACAGCAGGAACATTCAGAAAAGTCTACAGAAGGCATGGACGCTGCAGGACGGCGTGGCCCAGCGCAAGGCGTTTCTGGAACCGTTCGCCGCGGCCATCTTACAGCGGGTCAACCAAGGCGCGGGCGATATCGATCCCTTGAATCTGGTTCGCCAGCTAAACCAGGCACTCAAGCAGAAAGACTTGCAGATTTATGTGCGCAATCCAGAAGCAGCGGCCCTGCTGGCGGCCAATAACTGGGACGGCCGTATGGTTGCCGGAGACTATGGCGACGTGCTAAAAGTTGTCGACACGAACGTCGGTTACAACAAAGCGAATTTCTACGTCGATCGCGCCGTATCCTATCATGTGCAACTCGCCGACAACGGCGTTAACGAGGGGGTGCTGACAATCAACCATATACATAAGGGTGAGGCAAGCGACGAGCCCTGCTGGCAGGGGACGTTGGATGAATATGTTGCCGGCTCCCCTTACATCGCGCTTACCGACAAATGTTACTGGAACTACCTGCGTGTCTATGTTCCTCAGGGAAGCGAATTGGTCAGCGGTCCGGAGCACGTGATTCCCGGCCAGACCTGGTTCGGCGGTTATGACTGGCAGCCTGAAAGCGGCACGCTCAGCGAACTGCCGGGATTCACGACCTTTGACAGCTGGATGCTTCTTCCGCGCGGTGAAGAAGTGGTCAGCGAGTTCCATTACTATTTGCCTGAGTCGGTCGTCCAGCAGCTGGATGGAAGCGAAAAATATACCCTGCAATTAATGAAGCAGGCGGGTACGCCGCCCCATATTGTCCAGGTAACCGTCACGCCTCCACCAGGCAGGAGCGTCACGGCCGTTTCGCCAGAACCAACAGCCCTGAAGGGCGGCAGCTATATTTTCACGCTTGAGCTGGACGGAGACACGGCCATCTCAATGACCTACCGTTAAGTTTGGCCGCCTGCCTGGAGGACGCGATCATGTGCGAAAAACAATCGGGTCGCTTGCCATTTCGCGATTATGTTAGTAGCCTATACTTGGGCGAGTAAAGCGGTTAATGCGTTTTTTGCTCGAGACACACCCGGAAGTGCTCTTAAACAGGAGTAAGAAGTATGCCAGACCGGAAGAACCTTTTCATATTCTTTTGCGCCCTTTTACTGCTGTTTGCGGCGGCCGCAGTTATGCCGGCGCGGCAGGCGCTGGGTCAGATGACGATCCCCACCCGCACCCCGGTTCCCGATGGTGGCGGAGGACCGGACCCGGAGCCCGAACCCACCGACGACAACGGTGGCGGAGGCGGCGGTGGGGGCGGCGATAAAGACCCCCAGCCGACCGACGAACCACAACCAGAACCGACAGATGAACCGCAGCCAACGAGCGTGCGACCGACAGCCGTACCGACCAATACACCGCGGGCGCTTCTTTCGCCGACACCAGTGAGCGCGACGGCCACGGCAACGCCGCTCGCTTCTGCGCTGACCCCGACGAGCACCCCGAGTGCTACTGTAACAGCCGAATATATTTTGCCCACCCAGGAAGTTGTCACTTTTCCGGAGTCGGGCCAGAACTTCCCCGAGGCCGGTCAATGTGGTATGCCGCCTACCTATACGACGTCTCAGGCTATCAGCGTCTATGCCGGTCCCAGCGAAGCTTACCCGTCCGTTGGCCTGCTAGGCGCGCGCGAGGTTCGGCCAATCGTGGGCAGGGCGGCATTTACTAACTGGTGGGTCGTACAGCTTGATCGCAGCGGGCGAGCCGGCTGGGTGTCCGATGAGACAGGGACGATACATGGCTTTATCGGACGCGTGCCCATCGTCTCCGCCCCGGACCTGAACGGCGTATCCCCGAAACCCGCAGGTCCTGCGTGGTCGCCCACGCCTTCGCCCAACTGCAACGCGCCGGAACTGCTGGCGGGCATCGTCGCCGGCACAGCGGCTGATGAAGGCATCGCGCCCAATGAAGGCATCACGGCTGATGAAGTCATTGCACCCGATGAAGACATCGCGGGAGAAGTGCCTCCCTCCGGAAAACCGGACAGCCTGG
>JBJYWZ010000019.1:9937-16168 GCA_046259725.1 Promineifilaceae bacterium (SeqCode)
CCCGATGAAGACATCGCGGGAGAAGTGCCTCCCTCCGGAAAACCGGACAGCCTGGCGGGACTGCCACAGTATGACGACGCAAGCGTGATCACGGCCGGCGTGCCAGACAGCGAGGACGCGGTGGTGATTCAAAGCGGTGGTGAGGGCAGCGCGGATATTGTGCGATCTAAGCGGCAGGCAGCGGCCGATCCGCTGATCAGCGAGCTGGCTGATTCGGCCGCGCCGCTTGATCTCCCGGCATCGACTTCGGCGCAGCCTCTCAATTTGATGCCCGTCGCCGGTCTCATTTTGATTCTGGCGGCCGTCTTTATCGGGCTTGCGGCCAAACGAAATCGAACCACCATCGACGAGTAAGCATTTTTTCGCCAGGTGAGTTAATCACAAGGAAAGTGAGACGCAGCGGGAAAAGCCCTCTGCGTCTTTTTTGTTTTCGCAGACAATCACCTATTGCCCCGCGGCGATGGTCAATTCAACGGGCAGAATCAGGTGATCCGAACCGTCCGCGAGGCGGACGCGCTCGCCGCTCGCCGGATCGTAAAACCCTACTTCAATTTGCGCCGGCCCGCTGTAGGCCACATCGCGGAAAACCATCTCGTGCTTATCGAGAATATATTCCCCCTCCACCCAGCCTGACAGGGGTCGTTCGCCACCGGCGGGAACGCTGTCATGCTGAGCGATCAGACGGCCGTTTTCTCCCAGTAAATGGGTGAAGACACTATAGCTGTGCCCAGGCGCGCCGGCCAGGGACTGCCAGACTAGCGTCAGCGGCACTGTTTCAGCTGTCGAATAGACAGTCTCCGGCAGATCGAATCCGGCCAGGAGGGCAACATCCGCGAACTGCTCTTGCAGCTCGAAGGCAACAGACGGCCGGTCAAAGCTGTGCTGCTGAGTTTCGATGTCCACCTGACCCAGTGTGATGCGCCGGTCACCAAGCTCGAGCATGATCTGCGCCAGGCCTGCGCTGCCGGCCGCGGGTTCCAGGATTCGCTCTTCCAACACCTGCTCTCCTTCCTGCCACAGTGAGGTCGGATAACGGCCGTTTGCGGGTGCCGTGCCGTTTTCAGCCAGGACGGCATCATCCTGGATGAGGAGAAGCCGGGGGCGCAAATCGGGCAGCGGATGTTCGGCCCGCCAGAGAAGCTCAACACGCAGCGGAACTCCTGCGGTGATGCTCTGCGCGCTCAGGGAAGCATCTTGCAGCACCAGGCCCGGCGCGAGCGAAACCTCGGAGGGGAGCAGCGAATTGGCCAGCGTAACCCGTTTAAGCGCGGACGGCTGCGAAGCGCGCGCGGTCTCGACGCCGGTTAGCGTAAACGTCCGCCCCCGCGGCGCGCCCTGCTCGTCAAGCAGATCGACCGGCTGGAGCCCATCGCTGTCCTCTGCGTAAACCTCAATGGCCAGGGTATATTGCAGGGGTGGTGTAGCCGGCGGCAGATCGAGCAAATGATAGGTGCTGACGACCTGCCCCTGGCGCCATTGGTCGCTGGGCCTGCCATCCTCGTCCACCAGGCGATCGTCGGCGACCGTAAGCACACGGCCGTTTTCATCTTCCAGCCGCAGCGCGACGTTGAGCGCCGGGACTTCAGCCGCGTCCACGCGCCACTGCAAGGCCAGCGGCAGCGCATCTCCCGCCGGCGTGCCCTGCTCAAACCAGACGCCGCCCAGGAGCAGCGGTCCAAACTGCACCGATAGAGGCGTGAACTCGGGCGGCGAGAGCGTCTCATCAAGTTGATATCCGCGCACAACCAGATCGTCGATTTCCTGCGACGATATCTGTTCGCCGGCCTTGTGTAGAGCGAAGGGCAGCAGCCCCTGCCAGTCACGAGTGCCGCGCACATAGTCCAGGGTAAATACGCGCCCGGACGCCGGCAACATCGCAGCCAGGTTGTCCCACTGTTCGTCGCCATTCGCCAGGCCCGGCATGACAACGTCCGCCTCGCCACGATACTCAAACGGTAAAGACCAGTCACTGTCCGGCACAACGATAAGGTCGCCCGCGCCGCCGGCCTCTTCGAGGTAGCGGGCGGCTCCGCGAATGTCATCCTTGGCGGCATCCTCGTCGAAAAAGTAAACGGCCAAACCCCACAGGGAGAGACCGGTCAGGGCGATAAACAGCAGCAGCGCCAGAGACCTGGAAATGGCGTTGGCGCTCTTTGGCTTTTCCCTGGGCACCCCGGGCCAGATAAGATAGGCGGCCAGCAGGATCAGGCCCGGCACGAACATGGCTACGTAGCGGGGATGGGAAAAGGAGCGCACCAGCCAGACGAGGAGAGCCAAGCTGAGTGGAATCAACCAGTGGGCCAACAAAACGGCCGTTTGCCGGCGTGTCTGGCGATCATAAAGTCGCACGGCCAGCAGCAAAACAAGAAGCAGAGCGGTCGCTCCCACCGCGTAACCAACACCTGTTCTGCCCAATGCGCCGGCCAGTCCGCTGAGATGGAACGCCCACACCTGGGCCAGTAAATAGCGCAGGGGCACCGGGTCTGTACTGAAGGTGCCCGCGCTGGCTTCTATGCGGATAGCGGACCAGTTATAAAACGCACTGGCGAACCAGGGCAGGCTGGCCAGTGCGGCCAGGAACTGCACCAGGAGCAGGCGCCGCAAATCCAACAAGCGCCGCGATCGCGCGAAGGAAATCAGCGCCCAGACAGTAACGTAGGCCACCGTGAAGAATGCGACGTAATGCAGGTGCATGGCAGTCCAGCTCGCCACGCCCAATGCCGCCCACAAGAGCCAATGCCTTGCGGATACCTGGTCTGCGGGGCGTGTCAGCTCTTGCGTAATGGCCAGCAACGCCAGATATACCAATGGCAGCAGGCTGTAGACACGGATTTCCTGGGAATAGATCACGGAAACGGCCGAAACGGCAGCCAGCACGGCGGCGATCAGGCCCGTACGGCGGCTAAACCAGCGCGCGGCGACGCCGTAGGCGGTCGGGACAAGAAGCCAACCGGCCAACACGGACAAGTAGCGCGCGGTGAAAACCGTCACACCGCTTAACAACAACCACCCTTTAAGCAGCACGAAATAAAGCGGGGGGTGGATGTTGTCGAGCCGGTCGCGGAATAAGGCGAGCAAATCGGACGTGGCCAGATGCAGGCTGATGCCCTCATCCCACCAGATGCTTTGCGCGTCAAGTTGGTAAAGTCGCAGGGCGAAAGCAAGGAGCGCGACACCAAATAAGACCCAGCGCAGACCGTCAGGCTTATTTATGGTACCCGTGTCCGTTACCGGTCGTGAATGGCGCGCCTCGCTCATGCCGCAAGTCTACTCCCCGATATTGATAGTCACAGGAAGCAAGTAACGATCATCCTGTACACGTTGCCCGGCACCGTCGAAGGCCGCCAGCCGCACGCCGTCACTCGCCCTGTAGAGCCCGGCGGCAATCCTGTAATCGCCGGGGGGGAGATCGGCCGGCAATGGCAGCGAATGCTCGTCGACGATGACCTGTCCGCCGGTCCATACGTTGCTCGGCAGCCCGCCCGGCCATTGATCGCTTTGAGCGACGATTTCTCCCTTGTTATCGAGCAAATGTAGAAATGCGGTTACGGGTTCGTCGGTCGCCGTTTCCGTCTGCCAGAACAGAGTCAATTCAACTTCCTGTCCGGGAACAGCCGTAACAGTCTGTGGTGAAACACCGCGAAGCACGATACCCGGTTCAAAACGAATCACCAGGGGCACGGCGACGTCTTCCGGCAGTTCCATCAAGCGGTCGACGGCCTGGACCTCCACTTCTCCAACTACGACGCGCTCGCCCGGCAGCAGTTCTCCTTCACTATCCAGCAGGGAGACAGAGAGTTCATAATCGCCGGAATCGAGATCGGCCGGCACAGGATAGGCATATTTCTGACGCAGTACCGTCCCCGGCGGCCACTCGCCGCTGTCGAAGCTGCTGAGAGGGAAGATTGCGGCATAGGCGCCATCAAGCTGGAGGGCGATCTGCAGACTTGTCGGCAGCGGCTCCTGCGACTTCCAGAACAAATCCACTTCAACCATGCCCCCCGATTGCACCAGCGGCACATAGTCGGAAACGCCAAGAAGACGCAGGCCACCATCCAACCAGGACCCGCCCTCAACGGCTGTCATCGGCAGCGCGGAAAGTTCCGCTGTTTGCCCCACCTGCTCAAGCTGCACGGCTCCGATCTCATAAACCACGCCGCCAGTTTGCCCATTTGAGCGAGCGGTCAGGTGCCCATCCGTGTTGGAATCGATCAGGGATAAATCCAGGAAATACTCACCGGGCGGCATCGCCGCCGGTAAAGGCAGGCGGTAGGTCACCTGCGGCACTTCTTGCGCGAGCCAGTACTGCGGGAAAAAGTAAACTTCGTTCAGCAGGTCCGTTTCCAGTTCGCTCCAGATATGGCCCGCTTCATCGCGCAGGCGAATATCCAGGCGCAGGAGCGGGCTCTCCTGCTGCTTGCGCCACTGCGCCGTAAACAGGAGTTCGTCATTGTCTGGGCCGGTCTGCAGGCCCGCGGCCAGGAGCTGCATCTGCCCGCCGAACGAGACAGGATCAGCCAGCGCATGCGGCTCAATGACCAGCGGCTGCGATTCCGGATTGTAGTAAATCCAGGCCTGATCGAGCAGGCCAAAACGAATCGTTTGCACTTTCTGCAGTTCTTCATCGGCGCGGGCGACGCTGTGAGGATCGACCTGGCGGCTGTTGGCGGTCAGGATCAAATAGTCAGCTTCCTGCGGCGCCGACGTCTCCGAGAAAAGCGTGGTTCCTGGAAAGAATGGGGCCAGGGAAGGAGCAATGCCGGAAACGGCCGTTTTTGCTGCCGCATCCGGCGATTCAGCCAGCCAGCGGCCCGCGGCGCTGACACCTTCGCCCCAGCCAAGCGGCAGGACATACTGCGCCGTAAGGGGACCGCCGGCAAGCGGATTATATGCCGAAAGCAGATAGGGGAGGCTCGCTGCCAGCATCAGCGCCTGGGCAGTGACCAGGACAAGCAAGAAAACTTTCATGCCACGTCCCCGCCGGTCTCCGTCTTGGGCCAGGGCGATGGCCGCCAGGACGGCCAATGCGGGAATAACGGGCAGCAGGTAGCGGTCGAATTTCTTCGCGGCAAGTGTAATGGCGGCAAGAAAGAGCAGCGCCCACAAGGCCAGGAGCAGTACGGTCTGCCCGTGGCGGCGGCGAAAGCGCGGGCGGGCAAGGCCGTAAACCACAAGGAGAATCAAACCGCCGAGAACCAGCGGCGAGCTTCGCCACAGCAGGGCCAGAGGATAGAAAAACGGACCCTGATCGTAAGCCGCGTCGCCCAGGAAAAAAGTCGGGCGCAGCGCCTCTTCGACGTGGCGGCCGGCATTTCCTCCGGAAGTCGAGAGCACTGCCATAGGAGACGACCACAATGCGGGATAGAGCAGCGTGAGAACCAGAACGAAGACGCCGAGCCAGAGCAACCCGCCGCCGAGAACGATGAGCAGGCGCCGGCTGATAGTGGCGCCTTCTTCGCGCCACAGCAGGCTCAACAGCGCCAGGGCAGCAACCGGCAGCAGGATCAGAGAGGGCGATTTGCTGAGCACAGCCAGGGCGGCCGAGGCCCCGGATATGGCCAGCCAGACAGTGCGCCGCTTTCCGCCCTGCGGCCGGCGCCCCAGCCCAACGCCGAGGGCAAGCGCCAGCAGCGAAAGGATGGACCACGTCGCCATCAGGCCATCGACGTGGAAAAGGCCGGATAGGCCGCCCAGGAAGGGATCAAGCGCCAGCAGCAGCGCAGCGATCAGGGCGATACGGCCGTTCAGCAGTTCTCGCGCCAGCCAGAAGGCGGCCACGACCCCCGCGCTGTTGACTAAGGCAACCGCGAATCGACCGCCGTTTAAAAATACGTACAGCTGCTGGTAAGCAGCCATATTGTCCGGGGTGAGATAGGCCAGTTGGGTAATCCAGGTATACGCATCGCGAGCGGCAGGCTGCAGCAGCATCTGTAGCGTCATCGCCGCGCTTCCCAGCCAGGTTGTCGTGACGCCAGGGTGGCCGGCCACCAGTGTATCAGCCCATTTTCCGGCAAGAACTGCCTCGCGAAAAAGAACCGAACGATAGACCCAGATCAACTCGTCAGGCGTGACATAGCGCCCCAAAGCCAGCAATCGCAGCGCCATCGCCAGGGAAAAAATGAGCCCAGATATTAACAACGGATGAGCGGCAAGGCGGTCGATCCAGGGCGTAGATGGCGCTTGATTCATATTTTCCCAATGATAACCTATGCCAAGACCCTTTCAAGGGAG
>JBJYWZ010000020.1:0-15884 GCA_046259725.1 Promineifilaceae bacterium (SeqCode)
CGTCGAACCAGCAACCCAGATCCAGGTGCTCGACGAAGAAATCGACGTTGCCCTTGCCTGAAGCGGTGGCAATCGTGTGCGGAATCTCCCGTTCAACCAGGAAATCAAGCAGCGATGCCGCGCCGGGAGACAGCCTGAAATCGTCACCCAGTTCGAGGCAGCGGCGCCGGTATAGGATCTCTTTCTGCTCCGAAAGCTGCTCCGCCTGCGCCTCAGTCAGCGGCGTTCTGCTTAGATACTGCTGCGTATAGCTGTTGTTACGGCCGTGTACATGCTCGGTCATTTCCTCCTCGCTCAAGGGATAACCGCGCAGTTCGGCCGACCAGTCACGCCAGGACTCTTCCTGCAGCGCGTTATCCCACCACAACACGCCGTTAAAGTCGAAGATGATGCCGGAAAAGCGCTCTTGCTTACTCGTGTTCATTATGAACTCCTATCTTTGCCATTATCCCGCAAACACCAAGTTTGCGGGATAATTGGGAGGCGCGGGAACATTCGGAGGCAAGGCTTTTGTCATGTAAGCGTGTACAATAAACCAGACAGATGAGTATTCCAGCGCATTTATCGCCGGACGAAATTGTTCCGGAACGGCCGTTCAGCGATCCGCAGCACCGTTTCGAAGACCTGAGGATCATGCGGCATATGGCTCGCCAGCTCATAGACACCTATGACGATCCCAAAGTCTGTGATTTTACGCCGGGCGGACGCCCAGTCTGCCAGTCCGATAAACAGGGCCGCCATTTCCGCATTTACTACATCCAGCCTGGACTGCTGTTTGAACGTTTCAATATCACCGTTGTCGGATTCTTCGGGCAGAGACGGGACCATGCCGATATCGGACCGATTATCGAAGCCGACAAACAGTTTGAAAAGGAGTTCCACGCGCACCCCGGTTTGCTGAGTCTGAGCACGGTGCGCCTGCCTGACGGAGATTTCGGCAACCTCGTACTCTTCACCAGCGCGGAGGCCAAGGATAAATGGAATTTCAGCCCTCTGCACCACGATCTCGCTGCCCGAGTGTCGCCCCCTTACTATCGCAGCGTGCGCCTGAACAATGGCATCCTGCCCAGAGGTCTCGGCGCTCCCGAAGAACTCTATCTGCAAAGAACTCGCTACATCGACTACGAGATCGAGCCGCCCTGGCGCGCTGTGCGTGAATATTAGGCAATTATCCCGGAAACTTGAAGTTTCCAGGATAAGGCAGGGGCAAATCGGGAATGCCGACAAAAGACAATATCAGCCCGATAACGCCCGCTGCCAGCACGAGCCAGATGGTGCTGATTTTGAAGCGGAAGAGTAAAACGGCCGTCGCCAGGGCCAGGAGCACGGTGGGGATGTCCACCAGCGCCGCCCGTCCCAGGATCAGGGTCACCCCGGCCATCAGGCCCAGCGCCGCCACATTGACGCCGTCGAGCAGGGCGGCAGTCCATTCGCTGTCACGCATCCGGGGAACGAGGGGGTTCAGGATGGCCACGAAGAGGAACGACGGCAGGAAGATGCCGATTGTCGCCAGCAGCGCGCCGGGAACGCCAGCCAGCACGTAGCCGATGAAAGTAGCCGTGGTCAGCACCGGGCCGGGCGTCACCTGGCCGATAGCCACGGCGTCTATCAACTGCTGGTCGGTCATCCAGCCCAGGCGCAGTACCAGGTCGTTGCGCAAAAAGGCAAGCAGCACATAGCCGCTGCCGTAGAGCACGGCCCCCGTCTTAAGAAATACCAGGAAGAGCTGCCACAGCGTCACAGGCGAACTGTCGGCCGCCGTTTGCAGCAGGGAAGGCAGCTTGAGAAGCGGCGGCACGGCCAGGACAGCCGTAAACTGGCGGCGCACGAAGGTGATGGCGAGCATCAGAACGGCCGTTCCGAACAGCAGTACCAGCTCATTCACGCCGTACAGATAAAGGGCGAAGACGACGACGCCAAGCAGGCCGAGTTGCCAGTTCTTCACTGCTTTGCGACCCAGCTTGATCAAGGCTGCGAGCACGATGACGACGACCACGGGCTTGACAGCATAAAGCAGCCCTTCCCCCTGCGGCGTCGCTCCGTAAGTCACATAGGCCCAGGCCAGGATCATGACCATGATCGCCGCCGGAAGGATGAAGCAGATTCCGGCCAGGGCCAATCCTTTCCAACCGCCGCGCTCCTTGCCCACATGCATGACCATTTCCGTGGAATTCGGCCCCGGGATCAGGTTCGTTGCCCCGATGAGGTCCAGAAAGTGCTGCTCGCTCATCCAGCGACGACGCGTCACGACCTCATCATGCAGCATGGCTATATGCGCCGCCGGCCCGCCAAAGGCGGTAAAGCCAAGTTTTGTAAAGAGCGCTGCCAGCTCGCGCAGCGATGTCGCGGAATTGTCTGTGGTGGATTCAGTTTCCAAATCGTTCTCCTATTCCGCCGGCTCCTGGTCCTCGCTTTCTTCTCACAGGTTTGCGATCACGTACAATCGTAGCAAGAAGTTGTCTAAGAGCAAGACCCGTTCCTTCTTGCAATGCGCTCCGCTTATGGCAAAATGATGTCATGAGCGCCGGGCAACAAGCGAGTTCGGCCGTACAGCCGGATGAATCTAAACCCACCATTCGCCTGCGCCTGCGACTGCCGGTGTTGTGGCTGGCCGTGCTCCTCCTGGGAGCCGTTCTGCTGCCGGATCGCGTCTGGACGACGCTGCTGATCGGCTTCGGCGGCCTCTTTCTGGTGGCCTTTGTCTGGGTCTGGCTCCTGTCGCGCGGGCTTTATGCTTCACGCCGCCTGCGATTTGGCTGGGTTGCCGTCGGCGATCGCCTGCAGGAAGTGTTCAGATTGGTCAATACCTCAGACGTGCCCGCGCTGTGGATCGAGATCGTAGACGAATCGAATGTGCCCGGTTACCAGGCCGCCGTGGTACGCAGCCTGGGCTCGAAACAGAGCGACCAGTGGCGCGAATCGGCCGTTTGTCTGCGCCGCGGTCTCTTTCACCTCGGTCCATGGGAAATCCGCAGCGGCGACCCCTTTGGCATATTCACCGTCACCCGCCGCTACCCGCAGCAGCAGGAGATCATCATCCACCCACCCATTCGCGGCGACCTGACCCTGCCGCTGCCCCAGGGACAAAGCAGCGGGCGCACGCGCGCGCGGCAGCATTCCTGGCAGGCAACCATCAATGCCGCATCGCTTCGCGAGTACCATCCTGCCGACCCCTATATATGGATACATTGGCCGACCAGCGCCCGGCGCGGCGAGCTGTTTGTGCGTCAATTTGACCTGGACGCCGCCGGCGAAATCTGGATCCTGCTCGATCTCGAAGCTGCCAAACAGTTGGGAGAGGGCAAGGCGGACGGTACGGAGGAGCAGGCGATCCTGTTGGCGGCCTCACTCGCGGCACGGGCATTGAACAGTACACGCGGCGTGGGTCTGGTTGCTCACGGCAGCCGTCCGTGGATCGTGCAGCCGGGCTTCGGCCAGGGGCAGCAGTGGAAGATCCTGCGCGCTCTGGCTTTGATGACGGCCGATGGCGATGTACCGCTGGCCGCGGCGCTGCGCGACCTGAGCCATATTGCCCGGCGCGGCGCGGCGGCGGTGATCATCACGCCCTCGGACGAAACCTCCTGGCTTCCCGAATTAACCACGCTGGCACGCAGCGGGGTCTTCAGCAATGTTATTCTGTTGGACCGGCCCAGCTTCGGCGGCGAAGGCTCCAGCCTGACCGTTCGCGAAGCCGTACAAATGTTGGGCTTCAATGCCGACATCTTCCACCAGGGTGATATCGACGCAGGACTCGATGAAGAGGAGCGCCAGGGCTTCTGGGAATTCAAAGTCACCAGCCTGGGCAAGGCCGTGGCCGTTAAGCGACCAGGCCAGTGAGGCAGCCAGCTCAGGCATTGCAGCTAAAGCTTAAGTCATAAAATGGACACAGAGAACTCAAGGAAGGCACCGAGATCAAGGAGAATAAAAAGAAATCTCTGTTTCCCACCAGCTGCCAACACTCTTTACTGTTTGCTGTACACTGTTCACTGACTGCCGCCCGCTGAAAAAATGGTACTTGACGCAGCAACCTGGTTATACAATCGCCTGCGCCCGCAAGAGGGGTGGCTGTCCTTCGCGCTGCTCCTGCTGGTTGTAGCGATTCTGCTCGTGGCCATACTAGATGTCGGTTGGGTTGCCGAAGATTTCGTGGTTGTTCCGGCCGCCCTTCTGGGACTGCTGATGGGCGTCGTTCTTGCCAAACGGCCGATTCCCTCCTGGATGGCCTGGCTTTTGATCGCACTGTACGGCATCCTGATCGTCATCCTCACACTCGGCCGTTTGTGGCCGCCGCCGCGTCTGCTGTTTACGGATTGGCCGGCGCTGCGCCTCTACTGGCTCGAAAACGGCGAGATATTAATTGACCGGACGGCATCCTGGATCGCGGCCATTGCCGTGGGAGGGCGCAGCAATGAAACGGTCGTGTTCGCCATATTCATGGGTCTCGCGGCCTGGTTCCTGGCCGCCTACCTGGGATGGAGCGCCTATCACAGCCGCCAGCCGCTGCTTGGCCTGACGTTGATGGGCCTGCTGATCGCCATCAACGGCTATTATGGCGCGGCGAAAATCGAATGGGCGGCGATGTATGTCGGTCTGGCCGTGCTGGCAACGGCCGTTTTCCGTTTCGCGCAGTTGGAGGGGGAGTGGAACGATCGACTGGTCGATTATTCAGCGCAGATCAGGCTGGAATTGATCGTCTATGCCGCGGGCATCGGCGTTGGCCTGCTGGCCGTAGCTTTCCTGCTGCCCTCATTCAAGATCAACCGCGTGGCCAGTTTTTTCCTGGGAAATGAGAATGTGGCCGCTCTGGAAGATGCACTCGAACGCGCTTTTGGCGGCGTGGACGTGCCCCGCGCGAGCGTGCCGGCGCCCGGCCGGCCTGGCGGTTCAGGCGTGCTGCCGCGTGCATTCCTGGTGGGCAATGCACCGGAACTGGAAAAAATCGTCATGATGACGGCGACGGCGGAGCTGCTGGACGGCCCTCAGGGCGCCTCGCTGTTTGATGTCCCGCACTGGCGGGCTTTGAGCTACGAGGTCTATACCGGACGCGGCTGGTCAATCTCCGGCGAACGGGAAGAAGACTTCGCGCCTTTCGAGTCTATTCCCTTCCCCTTCGACGGTCCTGTTCTGCGCATTCGCCAGAATGTCCATTGGCGTTATGACAACCGCAGCACACGGTACACGCTGGGCTATCCTGTTTCAGCTGATCATGCCGTGACGGTTCACTGGCGCGATCGCAGCGATCTCGTACGCGTGACCGCGCCGCTGCAGAATCAATATGAAATCACTTCAGTTTATCCGGCTGCCACCCCGCGGGAACTGCGGTCGGTCGAACTGCAGACGATACACCCGGCCATCCTGCGCCGCTACCTGCAACTTCCGTCAGCGCTGCCGCAGCGCGTGCTCGATCTGGCGCAGGAGGTGGCCGGAGATCAAGAGACGCCTTACGACCAGGCCCTGGCCCTTGAGCGCTTCCTGCGCCAGTATGAATATTCGTTGGACGTCCCTTTCCCGCCTGCCGACCGTGATGTCGTCGACTACTTTCTCTTCGACCTGCAAAAAGGCTACTGCGACTATTTCGCCTCGGCCATGGTCGTCATGGCCCGCAGCCTGGGCCTGCCCGCCCGCCTGGCTACCGGCTACCTTGTCCAGGCACCCGACGAAGAAGGCGTGCAGATAATCCACCAGATCAACAGCCACGCCTGGGCCGAAGTCTACTTTGAAGGTTACGGCTGGGTGGAATTCGAACCGACGGCCGCGTTTGCCAGCCCACATGCGCCGGGCGCACCAGGAGAGCTTGCGGCCGCTCCGCCCCGGCTGCCTGATGCCGACAGCAATCCCCCGCCTGCATCTGAACTCGAGCAGCCGGGCTGGATTGGCACGTTCTGGCCATGGATCGCCGCGATCGCGGTTCTGGTAGTCACGATCGGCTACCTTGCCTGGCGGCAGACAGCGCACAGGCGCGCAGGTCTCGACGATGTGCAGGCAGCCTTCGCCCACCTGCAGGAACACGCGGCCAGGCTTCACCTGGACCAGCCGCCAGGACAGACACCGTCCGAGTTCAATGATCGTTTCCAGGCTTACCTGAGCGATTATGAAGGCATGAGAGCGGAAGTAGAGGAAATTCGCGAGCCGGCAGGCGAGCTGACAGCCATTTTTAATGAACACCAGTACAGCCGGGATCCCGCGGACAAAGGTTTCAGGGCCAGGCAGTTGTGGCGCCGCGTCCGATCCAAGCTCTGGCGCCTGCGCATTAACAACGCCCTGCTTTCTCGCAAACCCCAAAATTCCGAAGAAGAGATTTTGGACGCTGACGAGGGCAGCGGCTAATATCTATGCCTGCTATGGAAACCACCGTCAACAATAAGAACATGGCCGCCAGCCGTTTCATTCTCCTTCTGCTGCTGGCGCTGCTTTCCGCCTGCGGCGAATCGAGCGATCCGCTATCGCCCGGTGGCCGGGCGACCATCCAGGCTTCTACCGCGAGCGCGCAGGCGGAAAGCCCCGCAGCGACGGCCGTTTCCAATGAGGTTGAAGCATCGCAAGAAAATGCCACGCAGCAGCCTGTTCCTCCCGGCGTCATCCTTGCCAGCGATCCTCACATTCGCTATACCGGCCGTTTCGACTTCAGCGATCCGCAGGGACCGCGCTTTGACTGGCCCGCCGTCATGATCGAAGCTGCTTTCGAGGGCACGTCAATCGCCGCTCTACTTGACGACGAAGGCGGCAACAGCTACGACATTAACATTGACGGGCAGACCTCAGTCCTGCACACGCAGCCCGACCGGACGCGCTATGTGCTCGCGGAAGGGCTGCGCGATGGCGAGCATACGGTGCGCCTGATCAAACGCACAGAGACCTTTTACGGTACGCCCCGGTTCCTGGGATTCGAGTTGGACGCGAACCGCGAGCTGCTCTCGCTGCCCCGCGCTCCTCAACGACGTATCGAATTTATCGGCGATTCGATCACTGCCGGTTACGGTGTGGAGGGGACGTCGCCGACCTGCATCTTCAGCAAAGAGACGGAAAATGCGGCGCGAACTTACGCCGCGCAAACGGCCGGCTATTTCAGCGCTGATTACCATGTGATTGCCGTTTCCGGTTTGGGCGTTGTGCGCAACTATAACTCAGAAGGCGCGCTGTCCGCCGGTACGATGCTCAGCTACTACGGCCGTACGCTGGCCAATGAGCCGCAAGAAGATTGGAATTTCTCGGAGTGGCAGCCGGACGCCGTCGTCATCAACCTGGGCACCAACGACTTCTCTACGACGCCGCACCCCGAAGGCGAAGTCTTCCTACAGGGCTACACGAACCTCATCTTCAAGGTGCGCGAACGGTATCCAGATACGCACATCTTCGCCATCGCCGGCCCGATCATGGTCGGTCCCGCGGAGGATACAATTCGCAGCGTGGTCACTCAGATGAACGAGGTGCTTGGCGATGATCGGGTGCATTATGTGCCAATCGAGAATACACTGGAACTGACGGCCGTTGACTATGGCTGCGACTGGCATCCCAACGAGCATGGCCAGGCCAAGATCGCCGAGCAGCTCATCCCGGCCATGACGGCCGTGTTGGGCTGGTAGAGCATGAGTCGTTCGCTGTGCCTGAGGGGAAAACAAAATGAGTGAAAATCATTCCAGGACCTTCATCGCCAAGTCGTGGCTGCTGGGATTGTTCACCGGCATTCTCGCCGGGGTATCCCGTGGCAGGCTCCCGCCTATCCCGGGCGTCGCGGCCATTGTCGTGCAGGACGATAAACTGCTGCTGGTCGAACGCAGCGACGGCATGGGTTTCGCGCTGCCCGGCGGCGTGATGCGCTGGAATGAATCCATCGAAGAAAGTGTGCGCCGCGAGGCCCGGGAGGAAACTGGCTACAACGTCGAGGTGCTGGGACCGTTTAAGAACTACTCCGGCCCGGAACGAGACGGTCGTTTTTCATCCCTCTGCCTGGCTTATAAAGCAAGAGTTATTGACGGCCGTCTGACTACCTCAGGCGAAGGCATCCCCCACTGGATTCCACTGAGCGACGTGCTGGACCTCGAATTGGCCTTCGACGTGCGCGAACTGGTCACCGACTATCTCTCCCAGCGCTGATCGGCCGGCTCGATCTGGGATTTCGGTATTGGGGATCTGGGAATTGTTCCATCGTGGAACCATCTCTTCTCTCTATCTCTAGAACAACACGCGCAGCCGGATCACGCCCCACACGATATGCCATAAGAGGTAGTATACAAGGCGGAATGAATACATGGTCACGAAATCGTAGCGTTTGAACAATGCAAGTTGGGTGAAGTTGAGTAGAAAAATGGGGACGGCAATAAGCGCCATGACCCAGGTGGGATACGGCCGTGAGTAACCGGCCCATGTCTGAAAAGCCGGTTCCAGCAGCGCGACAAGGAAGATGCAGGGCCATACAACTGCCTCAAACGAGAGACTCTTGAAAAGGGAAGTCGCCAGGAACAGCAGCAGCGTCAGCGGCAGGACATGGAAGAGGATTTCCGCGACAAAGCCGACTGTCGGGTAGAACAGGAGCGAATCCGGAAATGGCCGGTTCACATCCTCCGGCAGGATAATCCTGCTGTCGATAACGATCATGACCGCCGCGAACAGCAATGCCAGCCCGCCGGCCACGAACCAGCCCTTGAGGTTTTGCAGCTCAAAGATCGAAAACCAGCCCCGCGCCAACAGGAAGGCAAGCAGAACCCCGCCCAGGACACTCGTGAACACGATAAACAGGACAGGATGAATCGATCCGATAAACGGGCTGTAGATCTGCGGCCTGCGTGTTACCTGAACGGCCGTGCCCAGCGTCACGACCGCGGAGAGCACCAGGTAAACCAAAAACTGCTGCTGCTCGGTCTGGAGCAGTTGAAAGATCTTCATGGTTTCTCGAATACTATAACACGGCCGTTCCTCGCCCGAAAAGTGACAAAAGTCCAGGTCCCCTTTTCTCGATGCAATCTGAACAGAAATCGATCTCCTGTGACGAGATTGCCTGTTCCTTTGAGGCGCCAGGCGTGATCCTTCCTGGCACGATACCTATCAAATAGAAGATGCGGGATCGGCAAATCAGCCTGGGATAAGAAGTTGCCACGGCGCGCCTCCTTCTGTGCTAGCCTAAACGGGTAACAGAAAGCTGCGGGAATTCATGCGGCTGATCATCACAACTTGAGCAAGCCGGAGGTAATCATGGCAATCGTAAAAGTAATTGAAGTATTGGCGGAATCTGACAACAGCTGGGAAGATGCGACGAAGCGGGCGGTGAAAGAAGCTGGTAAAACGGTGCGCAATATCCGCTCCGTCTATATCAAGGATTTCCAGGCCATCGTGCGCGACGACGAGATAGACAAATTCCGTATCAACGCCAAGATTTCATTTGTTGTTGACGACGACGATTAGGTTTCGTGACCATGGAGCCACAGCCGGCGCCGGGCGATGTTCATGCCCGGGGCCGGTGGTGGCTCGTCTATTCCTCTTTCGGAGCACCCTCCCCATCTACCAAAGACGACCCTGCTGCAATTAGATCCAGAACCTGCGTCCATTCTGAAATTCTGGTCGACCCGCGCCAAGCGAATGCTGCAAACGAATTGCCGGACTCAGGATCCTCGATAAATGCGGCAAAACTTGGCCGTACGGGCAAAGCTGCCAAAAATGAGCAAAAATGGATAAGGTATTCGCTAATACCAGGCGAATGCACGTATAATGATGCGTACGGGGTGGCTGACCGCTACCGGAGTTCTCCACTCCCACCTGCTAGAATCAAAGGCAAAGAATGAAGCTAACCAACCAGTTGAAAACAGAAATTTACAACTCTCGAGAAGATTTCGACATCCCCGAAGTATTTCGCAAGGCAATGGAAGATGCCGGCTGGCGCGATATGGATCGCGGCGGAGACGGAGGAGACGGCGGGGATGGAGGCGACGGCGGGGATGGAGGCGGAAGACCCCCGTTTCGCTCGCCGCAGGAGAGCCAGCCGCGCCTGAATCGTTCCATCTGGCTTCTGGGTCTGTTCTTTTTACTACTGATCAGCTTCAACTGGGTTGTGAACGTCTATACCGACTGGCTGTGGTTCAAGGAACTGCAGTACACGAACATATGGCGCACACAGTGGATTGTGCGCATTGTCGTTTTTGCTGCCGCCTTTCTTGTCGCCGCATTGGTCCTTATGGGCAGCTGGCTGATCGCCCGCCGCAGGGCGATACGCGCCACGTCCCCCTTTAACCCGCAGTTCCTGACCAGCGGCGGCGTCGGCTGGCTTATTGCCGGCGTGTCGCTCTTCCTTGCTTTCACCTTTGCCAGCGCTGCGGCGGAACAGTGGGAAGAACTGCTGCTTTTTGCCAACAGTGTCCCCTTCAACATTAGCGATCCCGTCTTCAACCGCGATGTCGGCTTTTATATTTTTCAACTGCCGATCTACCAGTTCTTGCAGGGCTGGTTCATGTCGCTGCTCTTTGTGGCCCTGATCGGTACCATCCCCATTTACGCCATTAACCAGCTTCCGGACATCCAGCGCGGCCGCTGGCGGATCCAGGATGCGCCTGAGTTTCGCAAGCACCTGGCCATTCTCGGGGGTTTGTTTCTCGCTTTGTGGGCACTTGGCTATTGGCTCGACATCTACGAGCTGCTCTACTCCCCGCGCGGCGTTATCTACGGCGCCGGTTATACAGACCTTAATGCCTCACTGTGGGCGCTGCGCGCGCAGTTTCTCTTCATGGCCATCACGGCCGCCCTTGTTTTCCTCAACTTTTTCCGCCTTTCGCTTCGCCCGATATTAGTCTCAGGGGGTCTGTGGCTGGCTGCGACCCTCATCCTGGGCGGACTTTATCCAAGCCTCCTGCAGCGCTACGCCGTGGAGCCCAATGAAATCGTGCGCGAAGGGCCGTATATTGATAATAATATCGCCTTCACGCGCATGGCCTTCAATCTGGAAAAGATTGACGAGCGCCCGTTCGACCAGGTATCCGATCTATCTCAGCAGGACCTGCAGGTCAACGAAGAAGTCGTCAACAACGTGCGCCTCTGGGACTATCGACCGCTGCAGCGCACCTATGAACAATTACAGGCGCTGCGGCCGTATTACCAGTTCAGCGAGATCGACATTGACCGCTACCAGATAGACGGTGGGATACGCCAGGTCATGCTGGCTGCGCGTGAGCTGGAAAAAGCGAATTTGCCGGCGCCATCCTGGGTTAACCGCAATTTGGAATTCACCCATGGTTACGGGGTGGTTATGAACCCCGTGGACA
Source organism: Promineifilaceae bacterium (SeqCode) (assembly GCA_046259725.1). Classification (GTDB taxonomy): domain Bacteria; phylum Chloroflexota; class Anaerolineae; order Promineifilales; family Promineifilaceae; genus JAACFF01. Next base: position 11,247 of record JBJYWZ010000020.1, read on the forward strand.
GCATCACGCCTGATGGACAGCCTGAATTCTTCATTCAAGATCTGCCGCCGCAGAGCAGCATCCCTTTAGAGGTCACTCGTCCGGAGATCTATTACGGCGAATTGACAAACGACGCTGTATTTGTCTCCAGCGGGCGTGAGGAGTTCAGCTATCCCAGCGGCAACGAAAACGTCTACACCAGCTACGCAGGCAGCGGCGGCGTTCCCCTGGACAACATTATCAAGCGCATCGCGTTCGCCATTCGCCTCGGAGATGCCAACGTCCTCTTGAGCGATGAGATCGACAGCGGCACGCGCATCCAGTTCCACCGCCAGATCACGGAGCGTGTCCGGCAAATCACGCCTTTCCTGGCCCTCGACCGCGACCCCTATATAGTCGTGACCCAGGACGGCCGGCTGGTCTGGATCCTCGACGGCTACACAGTCAGCCGCAGCTACCCCTATTCAACACCCACCGCGACCGGAATCAACTATATTCGCAATGCCGTGAAAGTCATTATCGACGCCTACGATGGTACCGTCGACTACTACATCAGCGATCCCGACGATCCGATCATCCAGGCCTATGACAGCGCATTTCCGGAACTTTTCCACCCCATGGAGGAAATTCCGGAGGATCTTATCAGCCACCTGCGCTATCCACAGGATCTCTTCGACATCCAGGCTCAACAATACCTGGCCTACCATATGACCGACACGCGCGTGTTCTACAACAAAGAGGACCTGTGGTCAATTCCGCTGGAGATCTACGACGGCGCTGAAGAGACGATGCAGCCATATTATGTCTATTTACGCCTGCGCGAAGAGGAAGAGCCGGAATACCTGCTCATCCAGCCTTTCACGCCGTCGGGAAAGCAAAACATGATCGCCTGGATGGCTGCGCGCAACGATCCCGGCCATTATGGCGAGCTAATCGTCTATGAGCTCTCCAAACAGGAACTGGTATTTGGGCCCTTGCAGATTGAAGCGCGCATCGACCAGGATCCAGTAATATCGCAGCAGTTCTCACTGTGGGACCAGCGCGGTTCGCGCGTTATTCGCGGCAACCTGCTTGTAATCCCGATTAACGACAGCTTTGTCTATGTGGAACCGATCTACCTGCTGTCCGACACCAGCGCCCTTCCTGAGCTGCGGCGCGTCATCGTCGCCAGTGACACGCGCATCGCCATGGAAGAGACATTGGGTGAGGCACTGGTCTCACTGCTGCAGCTTGAACCTGATGAGGTTCAGGCAATCCAGGAAGGGGAAACGGTCGAAATTGACGGCCAGCCCCAGGCGACACCGGTGGCGCCGCTGCCCGACGACGCGACTGTGGTTGAACTGGTTCAGTCGGCCAATTCACACTACCAGGCGGCCGAAGCAGCGCAGCGCGCAGGCGATTGGGCGACCTATGGCGCGGAAATCGAAGCGTTGGCCCGAGATCTGCAGCGGCTGCAGGAATTGACGAATCGATAATTAATCGTCAAGATAGGGGCAGAGAGTGAGACGCTGTTTCTATCTTTTCAATGACCACTGAAATCTCCCTGACGCTGATCATCCTGCTGGCGGCAGTTGTGCTTTTTATTACAGAGCGCATTCGCCTCGATCTGACGGCGCTGCTGGTGCTCAGCGCACTGGCGGTGACGGGGCTTGTTACGCCGGCGGAGGCGCTGTCCGGCTTCAGTAATCCCGCAGTGATCACCGTCTGGGCGGTGTTCATCCTCAGCGCCGGCTTGTCACATACGGGCGTGGCCGACATCGTCGGCCGTCAGATGATGCGTGTCTCCGGCAACGGGGAGGTGCGGCTTATGGTGGTTATCATGGCGACCGTGGCCGTACTCTCGGCCTTCATGAATAATGTGGGCGTCGCCGCCCTGCTGCTGCCTGTTGTCGTCTCCATCGCCCGCAAAGTGGAAATCCCGCCTTCGCGGCTGCTGATGCCGCTGGCCGCCGGCTCTCTGCTGGGCGGCATGACAACGCTGATCGGTACGCCGCCGAACATCCTGGCCAGTGATGCGCTGTACGCCGCGGGTTTGGAGCCGTTCAACTTCTTTAGCTTCATGCCCGTCGGCATCGTTCTGGTAGTCGTGGGCATTCTATTTATGGTCACGATCGGCCGCAAAATTCTTCCCGTTCGCAACCCGATGCAGGAGCTTGGGCTGCAGAAGAACGGCGCGGAGGCCAGCCAATATTACAGGCTGGAGGAAAGCCTTGTCCTCATTTCCATCCCCAAAGGCAGCCCGCTGGCCGGCCGCACGCTGACGCAGAGCCACATTGGCAGCGCTTTGGGCCTGACCATATTGGGCGTCGAACGCGACAGAAGCAAGATGTTGAATGTACATGCCGACCTTGTCCTGGCAGAAGAGGACTGCCTGCTGGCAATCGGCCGTCTTGACCGGCTGGATGAACTGAGCCGCACACCTTTTCTAACCGTGAAGAAGTGGGACCCGCGGCAGGAGCATCTTGTCTCGCCGCAGTTCACGCTGGCGGAGCTGGTGATCGGCGAGGACTCACCCTTCGCGGGCAGCACGCTGGCCGAAATCGGCATGGGCAGCAAATATGGTTTTCGCGTTCTGGCCATCCGCCACAACGGGCGTAAGCATTTCAGCGATTTACCCTATATGGTGCTGGAACCTGGCGACAGGCTGCTGATGCAGGGCGAACAGCAGGCGATCCACGCCGCGGTCGAAGTAGCCCCTTTCGCCGGCTCGCTCTATCCGGATCAGCCGGACGGCGCGCTGGCGGGCGCCTATGATCTGCAAGACTGGCTGTTGTCCCTCCATGTTCCCGAAGGCTCGCCGCTGGACGGCCGTTCGCTGGCCGAAGTCGATCTGCCGAAGTCACTGGGCCTTGCCATCCTGGCCATCATTCGCGACCGCGATACGGCCGAAACCAGGGCGGGCGAATCAAGCACCGTGGCCCTTCCCGTTCCCCATGCCGACACAGTGCTCAAGGGCGGAGATATCGTTTGGGTTTTAGGCCAACCGGAGAACCTGGCGGTTCTGCGCGGCTTGCAGGATCTGCAGGTAAGACGCCACGTGGACATGGACAAGATCGAGCTGGAGACGCCAAACGTTGGTCTGGCCGAAGCGGTGCTGTCACCGAGATCAAGCTTTTTCAACAAGACGCTGCGCGAGATTCATTTCCGCGAGAAATACAGCCTGAGTGTGCTGGCTATCTGGCATAACGGCCGTGCGTACCGTTCCAATCTGGGCGATATGCCGCTCAAGTCTGGCGATGCGCTCCTGCTCTACGGTTCTCGCGAATATATCGCCCTGCTGGAAAGCGAGCGGGACTTCATCGTCCTCACGCGCGATCTGCCTGAAGCGGCCAGAACGGAGCGCGCGCCGGCGGCTGTACTGATCATGGCTGCCTTTGTGATCGTGGTGCTGATGGGCTGGCTGAATGTCGCCGTCGCCGCCGTCAGCGCGGCGGCCCTGATGGTGCTCAGCAACGCCTTGACCATGGAGGACGCCTACGAGGCGATCGAGTGGCGGGCCGTTTTTCTCATCGCCTGCATGCTGCCCCTGGGCATCGCCATGGAGACCAGCGGAACGGCCCAGTTCCTGGCCGACGGCATGGTCTCCTCCGTCGGCGGACTGGGCGGCATAGCCGTGCTGGCCGGTTTTTTCCTGATGACCAACGTTGCCTCGCAGGTTATGCCCAATCCCGTGGTGACTGTACTCATGGCGCCCATCGCCATCACCACAGCCGCGAACCTTTCCCTGTCCCCATACGCTCTGATGATGTGCGTGGCCATCGCCGCCTCGGCCAGTTTCATGAGCCCCGTCGGCCACCCGGCCAATGTCCTGGTCATGGGCCCCGGCGGCTACCGCTTCGCGGATTTTATTAGAGTGGGTATCCCCTTGACGCTGGTCATCCTCGTCGTGACGATGTTGGTGCTGCCCGTATTCTGGCCGCTCTAAAATGGTCATCAGTCAACAGTCAATTGGTTCTGCAAAAACCTGCCACCATTTTTAGTCCCTGCCATACCACAAACGCGAATCGAAAAGTTAGCAGCCTTTGCGCGCTGACTGGGTCCGTCAACCGCCGAGCTGCGTGAATATGGGATCCAGCAGGCCCAGGAAAGTGGAGACAAACAGCGCGCCAATCGCGGCGATGGCCGGACCGCCGGTGAAATTTAGATAAGGGCTCCCCGGAACCGCCAGCGCCCACACCAGGAAGGCGATCGTCGCCGCCACGATTTTCCAGATCGGCCATTTATCCGGCAGTAGACTCTGCTGGTTCAGCGCGCGGGCTCTAACCAGCAAGATTAAAAATATCAGCGGCGTGAGAACCGCGCAGAGCCAGTATAGAAAGATTGGCTGGAGAATGAGGGGTAAATTGTCTCCACCGGCCGCCGCAGCGATACCGATCGCGGCAACATAGAGCGTGACCGATTCTGTCGGGATAAATCTGGTCAGATTATCCAGCGTGTCTGTACGGCTTGGCGCGCCACGTACCGACGCCTGCGGGCCGGAAGGAATCGATTCAAAAACGTCTATATCTTCAGGCTGCACCGTGGTAATCGAAGATTCGGCCAGGCTGTAAATACTCATGATCTGTTCTCCAGGCTAATTTTGTGAACTAATTGACGCGGGTATGAACGAGTGACGTATCACCGAAAACCCCCTGCAAAAATATGATAGATGCCGGGATT
>JBJYWZ010000021.1:0-3565 GCA_046259725.1 Promineifilaceae bacterium (SeqCode)
GCAAAAGAGGTCGAAGTCAACGGCCGTCACTGCCTCGTCCTCGGCGCCGGTGGATCGGCGCGCGGCATCGTCTATGCTCTGTTCCAGGCCGGCGGCCGCGTGCTGCTTCTGGCGCGGCGTCCCGAACAGGCGCACCAGTTAGCCGCGGACCTGGGCAACGGGTTCGTAGAAGAAATTCGGTCGCTTGCGGAGTTGGAAAGTACAGCCGCACAAACGAAAGCTCCGCTAATAATCAACACAACCCCGCTCGGTATGTCACCCCACGTTAATGGATCGCCCTGGCCGGACGATGTGCCTGTGCCGGCTGGATCCTTTGTCTATGACCTGGTCTACAATCCGCCTGAAACGCGCTTGATGCGCCAGGCATTGGATGCCGGCTGTCATGCCTGCAACGGCCTGGGTATGCTCCTGCGCCAGGGCGCGATCTCCTTCGCCCTATGGACCGGTAGCGATCCGGACCTGTCTGTTATGCAGGAAGCACTGGAGGCTGCAGGAGCATAGCGTCATGATTGTCGGTATGGATTTCGGCACGACAAACTCGGGCATGGCTGTCTACGACGGCCATGACGTAAACGTCCTGCCTCTCGATCCTGCCAACACAAATCCGCGCATCTTGCGAACGGCGCTTTACATCACCAATGAACAGGCGCTGCACATCGGCCGTTCGGCCGTCGATCTCTACTACGAGCAGAATATCGGCCGTGTTGTCAAGACGCGAAAAGTACTCATCGGCGAGATTGAAGTCTACGGCGGAGACATGTATTACGTCACCGACGCCTACGCCTGGATTGACGTGTCAGAGCCGGGACGCCTGCTGCTGTCCATCAAGAGCCGGCTGCGCGAAGAGGATCATCCCGGCGCGGTGGTCGGCCAGAACTACTACAGTCTGGAAGACCTTATTGCCCTCTACCTGACCAAAACGCGCGTGCGCGCCGAGCAGGTCCTGGGACGAGAGTTGAAAGAAGTCGTACTCGGCCGTCCCGTGCACTTCTCCACAGATGAGGAGCACGACCGGCTGGCGCAGGGACGGCTCTTGCAGGCCGCATTCCGTGCCGGCTACGAAAAGGTCTATCTGCAGTACGAGCCCGTTGCCGCGGCACTCAGCTACGAGCGCACGATTGACAAAGAGCAGAACGCGTTAATCTTTGATTTCGGCGGCGGCACCCTCGATATCACCATCATGCGCCTGGGTGATGAGAATAATCGCCAGATTCTGGCCACCGGCGGGCTGCCCGTGGCCGGCGATGTCTTCGACCAGAAGCTGACCCGGGTCAAACTGCCGGCGCATTTCGGAGAAGGCAGTTACTACGGCCCGCGGCATGAGGCCAGACAGGTGCCGCGCTGGATCTACGACGAGTTCTCCAACTGGCATACCTTCATCGAGCTGCAAAGTCAGGAAAACCTGCGCGTTCTGAACGAGATCGCGCGCTCGGCTCAGCGCCGCTACCAGATAGAGGCGCTGATCAGCCTGGTGACCAGCAACTATGGCCTGCAAATGTTCGACCAGGTGGAACTGGCCAAGCGCACGCTCTCCGGCAAGCGCGGCGCAGAGATCCGCCTCGATGGTCCCGATTTTAGAGTGCGCGAATTTGTCACGCGCAGCGAGTTTGAACGCATTATTCAGGCCGAGATTATGGCCATTGAAGAAGAACTGCTGCGCACATTGGCTGATTCGGGATTACGCCCCGGGGAAATTGACGCCGTTGTACGCACCGGCGGCTCATCACAAATTCCCGCCTTTTACGAAATGCTCGCCCGTCATTTCGGCGAGGAGAAGGTAAACAGCGTGGACACCTTCAGCAGTGTCACGGCCGGATTGGGTATTTTCGCTCACCAGATTGAATCGGGCTCGACGGAGGCGCGCGTTTATACACCGGCAGACGTGAAAAAACCGCCGCAGGCGCGCGGCTCGCACACGCAGATCCCGCCGGTGAATCTCGATTTGCTGCAAAAAAGAGTCCTCATCGAGGAAGGTGTGATTGAACCGTTCGTCGAAAGTGACCAGGCCTTACTCCTCTTAGGGGAGGATCGGTCACTCAAAGCGGCCGTCTTCAGCACGAAGCAGCTCGAGGAAACAGTGTCCCTCGCAGAGTTGGGTCGCACCAGTACGGTAAAGCAGGCCCTGATCGCCGGCCTGGATGAACAGCTTTTGTTGGCTACTTCGGTTTACCGCTTCCTTCTGTTCACGCCGCGCCAACTGCTCGATCTGCACGAAATCGGCATGGAGCTGGCCGACATGCACCGGCTGGATAAGAATGAGACTTTCTGCGCCGTCGGTTCCTGGAAGCAGGCGCGTGAGGCTGACCGCCTGCTCGTGGCGACATCGCTCGGTTACGCGCGCGGTTTTCCGCTGCGGATCTTGCGTGAGAGCATTGAGGCGCCGGTCCCACTGCGCCTCGACAACCCGCTTCCCGGCCTGCCGGTCTCGCTCTTCGGCGCAAGTGGCGAGGAGGACCTTCTGCTCTTAACTCATTCCGGCCGCGGTACGCGCTGGCCGGTGCGCGCTCTGGATATCAGCGGCACACAGGTGGTTAACTGTGGCAAAGAGGATCGCGTGAGGCTGGCGCTGCCTGTGCGCGCCGGCGAAGACGTGGTTCTGATTACGGAGGATGGCTACGGCCGTCGCCTGCTGCCGGAGTGGTTGGATATCCCCGAGCGGCCGAATCAAAAAGCCCGTTCACTCATCGCTCGCCGCAGTGACCTGGCCGGAGCGGCAAAAGCGCCCACCTGGGCCATCACCACGGAAACTATCCGCCCCATTGACTTTAGTGCGCTGCCGCTCTCGGACTCAACCAGGACAGCGATAGCCTTGAGTATGGGCGCGGGAGAACGTCTCCAGACGCTGTTCGGCCGGTCAGTCTGATCACTCCTCTTACCCTGCGGCTTTCCTTGACAACAGCCCTGGACCGCGTATAATTAACCATATTATTTAGGCACGCCTAAATCGGCAATTAGTTTGGTTTTGACGGGCAGCGTAGAAAAGATATATGGATACGACGATTTCACCGGCGTCGCAGGATTATCTAAAGGCGATTTATGAACTGTCGGAGCGCTACGGCCGTGCATCGACATCGCATATCGCGGACCAGTTGGCCATTAAGCCGGCATCCGTGACCGGCATGCTGCAGAAGATGGCCCAGGATGAACCGCCTTTGGTGACCTATAAGAAGCACCAGGGTGTGACGCTGACGCCGGAAGGCGAAAAGGCGGCACTGGAGATCGTGCGCCACCATCGCCTGATTGAGTCGTTTCTGCACGAGATCCTGGGTTATTCCTGGGACGAGGTGCATGAAGAAGCGGAGCGCCTGGAGCATGTCATTTCCGAGGATATGGAGCGGCGCATGGCGGCCGTTTTAGGCAATCCGAAGCGCGACCCGCACGGCCATCCAATTCCCACGCAGGATTTGACCATCGCCCAAATGACCGACATACCGCTGCACGATCTGCGCCCGGGCGATACGGCCGTGGTGGAGCGCGTCCATGACAGCGACTCCGATCTCTTGCGCTATCTGGACAGCCTCGGCTTGCGCCCCCCGGCAAAGGTGCACGTGGTCAGCTACGTGCC
>JBJYWZ010000022.1:0-1597 GCA_046259725.1 Promineifilaceae bacterium (SeqCode)
AAAACTAGCCAACACAATAATTACTATTGTCGTATACATCGTCCTATTCGCGTTGGCGGTCTTACTGCTCATTTGGATCAAGAATACGCTGGTTTCGTGGATGCGTTACCTGCGGAAGCCAATGACACCCCCTAACGGTCCCGGGATTACAGAGGAACAAATAGATGTTTATAACAAGCTCCATAAAGTTTCAGCTTCCGCTCCTGTCGCACGTTTCTTCCGCCAAACCGGCGGTATCATGCTGTTTGTCGCAAATGCCGTTATCCTATATCAGGCTTACCTGTGGCTGAAAACAGGGGTATGGAACGCGATCCCTCTTTATGCGTTGCTGGACTGGCTTAGCGTAGATTACGCTGGGCTTCGCGCCATTGAATGGCTCGGTATTAGAAAAATACTTCTATGGATAGTGGAAATGCCACTAGCTGTGGCGCTAGTGTAGTGGGCCATAACTAACAGAACTAATAGCCGCATTTTCTGTCTGGTGTATTGAGTCCGAGACAGGAGGAAGACGATGCGAGTTGCCCCGAGCATTGAGCTGACGGTGGAACAAGAAAAACAGTTGACGAAGTTGTCGCGCTCGAACACCACGAGTGTGCGGCTGGCGCGGCGTGCCAAGATTGTGCTGATGGCGGCGGCCGGTCACGACAACAGGCAGATCGCTGAGCAATTGGGAATTGGGCGTGTCCAAGTCGGACGGTGGCGGGCGCGTTATGCGCAGGAAGGCATGGCGGGCATCGAGCGCGACTTGCCGCGCGGCGGGCGCCCGTCGAGGGTCGATGAGCAGGAGATCGTGCGTCTGACGACACAAACCCTGCCGGAGCACGCCACGCACTGGAGCACGCGTACGCTGGCGGAGGTGGCGGGTGTGGGCGCTTCGACGGTACGGCGGGTGTGGCATGCGCACGGACTTAAACCTCACCGGCTCGAGACCTTCAAGGTTTCGCGGGATCCGCAGTTCGTCGAGAAGCTGGAGGACGTGGTGGGATTGTATTTGAGTCCGCCGGAACATGCGCTGGTGCTGTGCTGCGACGAGAAAAGCCAGGTGCAGGCGCTTGATCGCACGCAACCGGGACTGCCGATGAAGAAAGGGCGTGCCGCCACGATGACACACGACTACAAGCGTAATGGTACGACCACGCTTTTTGCCGCGCTCAATGTGCTGGATGGGAAGGTCATTGCACAGTGCCAACAGCGCCATCGCCACACCGAGTGGCTGAAGTTCCTGCGCAAAATCGACCGTGAGACGCCCAAGGGCAAGGCGCTGCATCTGATCTGCGACAACTACGCCACGCATAAACATCCCAAGGTTCGGCAGTGGCTGGAAAAACATCCGCGCTTTAGTGTCCATTTCACGCCCACCTCGGCCTCATGGCTCAACATGGTCGAGCGGTTCTTTCGCGATATCACGACTGAGCGCCTGCGCCGGGGTGTATTCGCCAGTGTGTCGGATTTGGTCAGTGCCATCGAAGGCTATGTTGATCATCATAATGAAAACCCAAAGCCATTCATCTGGACCGCCAAGGCCAATGACATCTTGCAGAAAGTCATCCGCGCCAATCGTCGCTTAAGTTCCAAACAGAATGGCGCACTACACTAG
>JBJYWZ010000023.1:0-2031 GCA_046259725.1 Promineifilaceae bacterium (SeqCode)
ACGATTCTCAAAACGAAACTTCCACCAGCCTGCTGGCAGGACGTAGACCGATTATTATCCTTGGAGCGCTGATCGCAGTCAGTTTGATTGCTATTTGCGCCCTGGGCTATACGCTAATCAAATCCAGCGGCATCAATCTTCCTGGCGGACTCGACGCCGGAGAACAAACTGATAGTGAACCGACGCCGTTCGCGCCTGCCGTGGGAGCACAGTCTGGCTCCGGCGAATCTATCGTCTACGGTATCAGCGACTCATCAACTGTCTCGGTTACACTTGATATACCGGTGACCCTCGCTGTGGGCGAACGTGACTTTGTTGTACTTCCTCAGACAATTAACCCGGACGGCAGCTGGTCTCCTGGAATTTCCAGCGATTCTGCGGCCGGGTGGGTACATGGCAGCGTCATCAACTACATCATGGCTTTGCAATCAACGGGCGATAACGTCGATCTACTGCGTTCTTTGGCTCCTGGCAGCGAAGTTGTCATGAAGACGCAAAACGGATCCGACTTCGTTTTTGAAGTTGAGGGCAGCCGGCAGGTCGATGTTGGCGACCAAAGTGTTTTCAGCCAGCTTGCACCGGGTTTGACTCTGATGCTTCTGGATGAACAGGATGGCCAGCGCCTGGTGGTTGACGGCCGTTATGTGATTACCGATACGCCTTCAGGAAGCGGCGGCAGTGAGGTCAATACGGAGGTGGGTGTTGGTGAACCTGTTCAATTGGATGGCCTCCAAGTAACGATAAATAATGCCACATACACGCCCGATCATCCGCAGGCGCCGCCCGGTTTTGCGTTTTTTATCTTGGATGGATTGCTGCAAAATACCAGTAGTTCAACCGTCGACCTGGGCATGCTGCAGTTGATGTTGATTGACGAGACCGGGAACCGCTATGTGCTTAATCCTGTCGCCGCAACACTTGGTGAAAATGCGCCTTTAACCGGCGGATTTCTGGCTGCCGGCCAATCGATGCCCTTTTCGGTCGGGTACCAGATACCGGTCGGCTTAACCAGCACGATGCTAACGGCGCAGGTTATGCGGCAGGACACAGGCGCCGGGGTGCAGATAAAGATTCCTTTCAGCGCTCGCAACGCTATCGAAGACACAAATATTAGCCTGCAGAGCGTTGAGGTGTCGGAGGACCGGGCGAACCTGATCATGACCGGCCAGATAACGAATAATGGCGGGCAGCCGGTTGTCGTTGCACAGTCAGACGTTACATTGCGAACACCGGATGGCGCCTCTTATCTAATCCTGTCCAGCAATCCCCCGTTCCCGTGGACGATTCCCGCCGGGCAGACATTATTGTACGTGGTGAATTTCCAACGTCCCGTTGCCGCGGACTCCGCTGTGTTTACGGTTCTCAACCAGCCGTTCCAATTGAACAATCTACAGTAGTCGCGTCGGAAAACCGGCGGCGAAACTGCTCTCAGGTCCAGGCGCTCCCTGTCTTATTGCTGCGGACCGTCTTTTTTTTCGGTGACCAAGAAGCCCAGGGATGAACTCTCTCGCTGGCCTCTGCTGGTATAGTAAAGAACCAGACCAAACACGATTAATCCAATCCCAAGTAGGATTCCACCCAACTGGATCGGCCCAACAAAAGGGCGTTCGAACGATGGCGCTACGTGCGTACCGATGCCTATCAGATCGGACATGCCGGTCACGTAAGCGAGCACCAGACCAGTGGCCATCAATCTCGTGGAAATCTCTGCCTGCAGCGAGCGAGGGGCATCTTTTGGCCGTCTGGCATGCAAAAAAAGAAAGGCTCCTAATGTGAGAAACGTGAGGCCGATCAGGAAGCCGATCATCTGAATAATGCCGAATCCAGGTGTCAGGTCGATACCGAGATCGTCAGCGGCAATAGACAATACGACAAACAGAAAGCCAAAGACAACCAGCACGATAGTAACGATATTACGGATGCGTCTAGACTTCGAGTTGTTCATAGGCAATAAACAGAAACGCCGCGCATTGTTGCGCGGCGTTTAATCCTTCTCCTGGTCGGGGCAGCGGGATTCGAACCCACGACCTC
>JBJYWZ010000024.1:0-6916 GCA_046259725.1 Promineifilaceae bacterium (SeqCode)
AGCACATGCAAATACCATGGGCAAAGTAACAGACGTCCGATTGTAACAGAAATGATATGCCTGACAAAGCAGCAAGTCTCGCACAATTGAGCGCTCGAATGGGGTCCAGACTCTAGTTTAAGGCTCAAAACAAGCGGTCGATTATGTCAGTTTTCTTGGGTATACTGGACACATCTATCTTTAATAGCGAGAGACTTTTCTATGCTCGATGCACCGTCCGACATACAGCGTATTCTGGTTGTTGACGACAATACTTATACGCTGCGCCTGGTTAAACAGACACTGGAACAGGCAGGATACCAGGTGTCCACGGCCGTCTCCGGTGAAGAAGCATTGACCATGATCGATCGCTACGGCCTGCCGCACCTGGCCATTGTCGATTTACACATGCCAGGAATGAGCGGTTTTGAGTTTTGCCGTACCGTGCACGAGTACAGCGATATGCCGGTAATCATGCTTACCGCTGTAGGCAGTGAGGAAACAATTGTCGAAGGTCTCGAAAAACACGCTGAGGACTATATCGTCAAGCCCTTCAGCGGACCGGAACTGGTCGCGCGCGTGAAAAGGGTGTTGAGACGTATGGGCGACTACAGCTATACACTCGCCTCTACAACCAATATTGATGACCGCTTATTGATCAACTTCCCACGCCGCGAAGCCATTGTCGATGGCGAAGCGATCCCTTTAACCCCGACTGAATCTAAGCTGCTTTACATTCTTGTACGCAATGCCGGGCGTATTGTGACCACCGAATTCCTGCTCAGCCGCATCTGGCCCCTGCAGGATGCGCATGAAGACCGCCTGCATGTTCACGTTCACAGGCTGCGCCGCAAAATCGAGCCTAATCATGACCAGCCGATCTACATCGTTGCCGAAAGAGGCACGGGTTACCGTTTCGGCGGCCTCAGGAACGTCTAGGGCGCAGGGCAGGCGCTGTACTACAAAATTGGGATAAACCAGAATAAGTGGTGGACATTATGAACACGTTAGTCGACAAAATCAGGCATATTTTGGCTGGTGTAGATCCGGTTCGAGCAGCAAGAAAAGCGGCACTAAGATTCTCGATACAATATCCCTTTCAGGCGGAAAAGATGCGGATCGCTGCCGCAGATGATTTCCCAATTAAACAAACCATTAAGTAAACTCAAGAAGACGAGTATACTGTGAAGAAGCAACTGAAGTTGCAGATCATGGAGGAAATGAGCAGCCATGCTTTTAGCCGGTGATATTGGTGGAACAAAGACTGTGTTAGCCGTTTTTGAGGAAGATCCCACTGATTTTGATCACGAGCCCATTTTTGAAGAAGTATTTCCAAGCAGTCAATTTGATTCCCTGGAAGCAATCATTCGCAAATTCCTGAAGGATAAAACAGTTAACCTGAGCGGCGCCTGTTTTGGCGTGGCCGGTCCTGTCGTCGATAAGCACGCAGAAGTCACCAACCTTGACTGGTTGATCAATTCCGATGTTATCGGTGACTTATTGGGCGTGAAAGCACGGCTGCTCAATGACCTGGAGTCCATTGCCAATGCCGTTCCTTACCTCGAACCGGAAGACTTGTATGTCTTAAATGAAGGCATACCCAGTTCCGAGGGAGCGATTGCGGTGATTGCACCGGGCACCGGCCTGGGTGAAGCTTTTCTTGTTTGGGATGGCCTACGTTATGAACCTTATCCTTCTGAGGGCGGTCACGCGGCGTTCGCGCCAACTTCGGCACTCCAGATAGATCTGCTGACCTTCTGGCTGCAGCGTATGGAACATGTCAGCTACGAACGCCTCTGCTCAGGCATCGGCATCCCTAATATTTACAAATTCCTAAAGGAAAGCAGCCGGTATGAAGAGCCGCAGTGGCTGGGGAAGGCCCTGGCCGAAGCCGCAGACCCAACGCCAGTCATCGTGAGCACGGCAGTGGAAGAAACGGCCGAGATTTGCGTGGAAACACTTAATCTCTTCATGGAGATTTTGGGCGGCGAGGCGGCGAATCTGGCACTTAAGATCCTGGCAACCGGAGGCGTATATGTCGGAGGCGGCATTCCACCGCGCATTCTACCCCAGCTTGCAGCGGGTCGTTTTATGGACGTGTTCCGCAGCAAGGGACGTTTCAGCCACATGATGGCTACCATGCCGGTGTACGTGATTCGCAATCCGAAAGTGGCGCTTTATGGCGCAGCCTACGGAGCGCTGCGAACCTCCCGTGTTGATTAGTAGCAGCATGAATCCGGACCTGCTAATCTACAAAAACAGCGAGCTGCTGTCGAACGCCGCTGCAGAATATTTCACGGCTGTCGCGGCGGATGCAGTCGCCAGCCGCGGGAGCTTTATCGCGGCATTATCCGGCGGAAGTACCCCAAAAGCCTTGTTTTCCTTACTGGCCGGTCCCACATACCGTGGGAAAATCGACTGGCAGGCGGTGCATCTCTTTTGGGGTGATGAACGGCTGGTTCCGGCTGACGATGCCGGCAGCAACTACTACCATGTCCAACACATTCTGCTTTCGCAAGTGCCCATTCCGCCAGCTCAGGTTCATCGTGTGCGCGGTGAGCTACCTCCTAAACAGGCAGCTGATGATTACACCGCCCAACTACGTGAATCAGCCCCTACTGGTCGCGCCTGGCCCCGCTTTGATCTGGCTCTCATGGGACTGGGCGCCGATGGTCATACCGCTTCGCTTTTTCCAGGATCGACGGCCGTCATCGAAGAAGAAAGACCTGTAGTGGTCGTCACAGCCGATTACGCGGGCAGGCCTGCCCAACGCGTCACTTTGACGCCGCCTGTATTTAACAGCGCGCGCCGGATATTGTTTCTCGTGACGGGGAAAGAAAAAGCCACAGCCTTATCGGCCGTGCTGCGCGGTCCGAAGGATGTTCAAAAATGGCCGGCGCAAAGTATTCAACCCGTTTCAGGGAGCCTCACCTGGTTCGCCGACCGTGCAGCAGCTTCACAACTAGGTCCTCTCTGACACGCTTTCCACCAGTATCCGGAATGCCGGCGCGAGTACGAACGTGCTAATTCCAATTACGGCTGTACCGGCCGCTGCATAAAACGGCCGTACGCTATTGCCGGACGGCAGCGCCATAGCCATCTCCAGCAGCAGGGGGACGACAACTAAACAGCCAAGCACCAGAAGGAGACGGTGCGTTTGCTCCCAGGCTTTCAGGGCGGGGAGCGTCAGAAGAATACCAAGCGGCAGGAAGATGATCAGATAAAACAGTAAATGAAAAGCCCATCCGGTACGCGTATCGGCCGTGATCTGGCTAAATCCGGGATTCATGTTCAAAACCGGGTTCAAATATCGAAAGAAAAATGCGATACCGGGCAGAAGGTCGAACGCCAGGCTCACCTCCGACTGTGAATCAATCATCTCGATAGTCTGGCCGTCATAAGTAATCACAATCGCCTGCGGATCGGTCCCATTGAACACATTCGAAAAGTTGAACTGTGGGTTGGTTCCATTCTCACCTGTTAGAAAGCTGTGGAAGCGCAGTATCAGATTGCGCCCATCCTGTCCCAATGTCAGGTTGCGTAATAATGGATCCTCGGAAATGGTCACGATACGGGCTGGGCCGGTTTGATCGAGATCGGCCGTGGCCACAGTCAGACGCATGGTCAACTGCGAGCTCTCCAACAAAGCCTCAGATAGATCCGAGACCGACAATATCGACTCCAACCAACCGCCGTCAAATCGGGCGGGTTGGCCAGCGATCTCCTCCTGTTCCACCCCCCGCCAGATCAAATATGGCTGCTGCCCTGTAGCATCTTCCTCTATCCCCAAGTTTTCCCCGGCTAATGGATAATATGCCAGTAACCCCGCATCATTTGTCAAAACAAGGTCCGGGTCGGCAAGCAAGCGGCGCGCATCGGCCGAATCCAAAACGCGATCGTAAATGGCCAGATCGCGTATTGTTCCGCGCCACAACCTGTCCTCTGTCTGCTCATTGCCCAGCAGCATCCGGTAATCTGGTTCCCATTGGTGAAAACGGACGCTGGTCGCTAAGCCGTAAGCAACAAGCAGCAAAATGAGTATGTAGAAGGCAATGACGGCAAGCAGGTTTCGCGGCACCTCCAACTTCTCTCGCAGCCAGCCGCCCGCTGCTTCTCGATTTTGCCAGACACGGAAGCTTAATAAGCCGGCCAGCGCACCTAGGGTATTGCTCACAAGATCGGCCACGGAGGGTTGTCGCAGCGGAAGGAATTGCTGCAAAGATTCGACGATCAACGTGAGCAGAAATCCGCAAATCAGAACGGCCCAGCGAACGCGTCTTTCGGACCATCCGCGTCGATCCAATATTGCTGCCAGACCAAATCCAAAGGGCAGGAAGAGCAGGATATTGCGCGGAAAATCCATGAAGGAACTGGGCGGAATATCATATCTATTTATGTAGTCGCCGAGAGTCAGGGATCGAAATTGAAAGTTAAAAGGCTTAAGTGTCGAAACGAGAATCAGCAGTAAGCCGCCAACTAGAGCGATTGGTGCAAGCTTACCAGGATGCTCACGGTCTGTGCCGGCATTGTCGTTAAAATCACTCATCGATCAGATAACCCCGGCGGCAGAGCAAGCTGAGACGAACTCCAATTGTCTAATTCCGGCTCAGGGCTAAATCAAACCCACGGCAGGCCACGCTCGCCGGCGCGAGTTGTATACGCATCGATATGGGAGCGCGCAACATCGTACATATCAACAGTCCCTTTTAAGGAACCTTCGAAAGCCCTGAACCAATCGACTATCTCGGCCAATGCTTCTTCCCATGTATAGACCGGCTGCCAGGAAAGCCTGGCGGCAGCCTTTTCCCAGCTCAGGCGCAGTTGACCGGTTTCCACCCTGGCATAGCCAGGGCCGGTATGCACCCAACTGCCGCTGCCCCAGAGTTCAATCAGTTTCTCGGCCAGCTTCTGCGCGGGAATTCCCCACTGTTCTCGCGGGCCAAAATTCCATGATTCGCCGTAACCCGGCCCATCTGTGAGCAGCTTCTTGCCTAACCACAGATAACCTGAAAGCGGTTCCAGTACAAGCTGCCAGGGGCGGACGCTCAGCGGGTTACGAATACCAACCGGTTCCCCGGCAATGAGTGCTTTCATAGAATCCGGAACCAAGCGAAAATCAGCAAAGTCCCCGCCGCCGATCACATTACCGGCGCGTACCGAGGCGACAGCGGTACCATGCTCATCATACCGTTCGGGAGGGAAAAAGGAGTGACGGTAGGCAGCAATCGCTATCTCCGCCATCGCCTTACTGGCGCTGTAGGGATCATGACCACCGAGTCGATCCGTTTCGCGATAGCCCCATAACCACTCCATATTCTCATAGACTTTATCAGTAGTAATGCTGACTAGTGCGCGCACGCCTCCAACTTCACGGACTGCTTCCAGCACGTTGGTCGTGCCGCCTGCATTGGTATCAATGGTCAATTTCGGCCTGGTTATCGAGTGCAGCACAATCGGCTGTGCTGCCAGGTGAAAAACCACTTGCGGTTGATAATCAGCCAGCGCTTTCTTAAAAGCGGCATAATCGCGAATATCGCCGCGGATATCGATGATGCGATCCGCCAGATTGGAAAGAGCGAAATTGCTGGGAACGGTCGGGGCTTCTTCCAGGCTGAAGCCCACTACATTCGCACCCAACTCCAATAACCAGGTTGTAAGCCAGGATCCCTTGAATCCGGTGTGTCCGGTAACGAGCACAGTTTGTCCATTGTAGACGCCGGCAAAAGAGTTATTCATTACTGCATCCTAATCTATTTCATACTCATACTTCGCCTATTTACTCCAGAAATAGGCGGCTCGTGAGTTTAGCGGATCGGCCGCTTTTTGCCCATGATGTACATGGACGGCGACTATTCGAGTTGACTTACGATATAATTATCAAAATGAGCAGCAACTTCTATGAGCAGGTATACGCGGTTATCCGGCGCGTCCCACGGGGGAAGGTAACGACCTACGGCCGTGTGGCTGAAATGTTAGGGCGACCTCGCGCAGCACGCGCGGTCGGCTACGCGCTTAACAATCTAAAAGATAAGAAAGGACAGCCTGACTATGCGGGCGTTCCCTGGCAGCGCGTCATCAACAGTCAGGGGCGCATCAGTATCGTCAATCGGGAGCACAGCGCGCAGCAGCAGGCGGACTTACTGCGCGCGGAAGGTGTTGCTGTCAGCAGCGACTTACGAATTGATCTTGACAGGTATTTATGGAGCGGGCTGCATCTGGTTGAGATTGACGACATCGTCGCCGGAGATTCCTTACCGGAACATTAGGGCTTACACGCCGGAGTGATTGAACCTGCATTGATCCTTATACATTATGTATAATTGAAGAAGTTCCGGTTCGGTCCGGTTCATAACGATGATACAACGTTTATTCCTATTCCTTTTTGTTATAACAACGGCATGTAGTGCCTCCGTGCTGCCGATGTCGCCGGATGATGATTTTTCGGCGACGGAGCCTTCCATGGCTGCGACACTTGAACTCCAGGATTTTCCGACGCAGGTACCGGAGACAGTTGAAGAAGACGCTGGCGGCTACGCGCGCGCGTTCTACACTGCCTGGGAAAACGAGGATTACCTGGGCATGTACAGCCTGCTCTCACCACAAAGCCAGGCAATTGTTGACAGTGATTCTTTTACAGCCCGCTACGATGAAGCCATGATGACCGCCGGTGTCCAGTCTCTTCATGCCCAACCCTTATCTCTAGTACAAAATGGGGACCGGGCGACTTTTGGTGTACGTGTAACCTGGGAAACGGCCGTTGTTGGCCCTATTGAACGCGACTTCACCGTTCCTCTCGTCTACGATGACGGCCGTTGGGGCATTAATTGGAATGAAGGTCTCATCCTGCCCGAACTTGACGGCGGCAACCGCCTGCTCATGGACTATCAAATCCCTTCTCGCGCCAGCATCTATGATGTGGATGGATACGCACTGGCCT
>JBJYWZ010000025.1:0-3735 GCA_046259725.1 Promineifilaceae bacterium (SeqCode)
GGAAACCCAGGCGCTGGTTGTCAAAGGCGGGATGCACGCTCTGGCTGAAGAAACCGGGATAAAAATCTGCCTGATCTTCCTCGCTGAGTCCCCAGGTCGGGTCATTTAGGAAGAGGTTCAGGTCGGCCAATGCGTTGTTAAGCTGGTAAAATGCCTGGTCGTTCTGGTAGCCGACAATTAACGCCGCTGGCAGTTCGCCGGCAGCGATACTGGCGTTGACCTTGTTGCGGATGTCGTCGTAGCTGCCCTGGTTTTGCGCTTCCAGGGTGATGCCACAGGCATTTGATTCGTTGAAAGCCGCGACTATTTCAGCCAGGCCTTCTTCACGGCTGTCGCTGTGGTTGTGCCACCAGACGATGTTCGTGCCCGAAGGATCGACGCCGGCGAATGCCCCGTCCTCGGCGACGACACAAGAGTCGATGCCGTTCAATGATGGGGATTCCATAGCCATACCTTCATCCGCTTTAGGCTCTTCGGCCGGGGCTTCTGTTGGCTCTTCCATCGGCTCTTCGGCCGGCGCTTCTGTAGGCTCTTCCATGGGTTCTTCGGTTGGGGCTACAGTTGCTTCCTCAGCTACTTCCTCCATGACGTCATCGGCCTCAGTTGCTCCCTGCGCCACTTCCGCCGCGGATTCATCGGCAGCGGGTTCGCTTGCCGTACCACCACAGGCGGCCAGTATCAGAGCCAGAACGAGACTCAGGACAAGAGTTAATACCAATAATTTCCAATTTCGGTTTTTCATTTCTCCTCCGATTGTGATTCGGAATATGCTTTCTAAACTAACTAATGGTCAACAAAATTGTTTCACGGTACCGCCATTTAGCGGCTATGCTTCCTTACAATAGCACCACCTCCTTCGATGATGTTATAAAAATGGGCCATTATCCTTTTAAGCCACTCGTGGCGATGCCCTCGGTAAACTGCTTTTGGGTGAAGAAGTAGAGGATGATCAGCGGGGCCATGGTAATTACCGCGCCGGCCATACGCAGTTGGGTTTGAGCGCCGGCGTCGTTGAGGAATGACAGGAGCCCGTAAGAAATCGGGCGCCAGTCGGGCGTCGTCGTTACCAGTATGGGCCAGGCCAGGGCATTCCAGGAGCCGATGAAGCTGAAAAGAATAACCGAAACCAGCGCCGCCCGCGAGAGCGGCACAACCACCTGGGCCAGGTAGCGCAGATGTCCTGCCCCGTCTATTTGTGCCGAGTCCCACAGTTCGTCCGGTATCTGTTGGAAGAAATTCCTGAGCAGGAGAATGCTGAAGGCGCTGGCCATAAAGGGTATCGTTAATGCCGGCCAGCTGTTCATCCAGCGTATTGGCGACAGGCGGTCAATCCAGGTCACGGTAATGAAATTGGGCACCCAGGTCACTGCTTCCGGCAGGATAAGCGTAGCCAGCAGTAGCGCAAACAGGAAATCTTTTCCGGGGAAATTCATGCGCGCAAAAGCATAGGCGGCCAGGGTGCAGAATATGACCTGTCCGCTCACCGTGAGAAAAGCGATGCGCACGCTGTTCCAGAAGTATTCGCCGAAATTAGCGCGCGTCCATGCTTCATAGTAGTTGCTCCACTGTGGCGAGCTTGGAAAAAAGACGCGCCCGCTGTTGGCCTCCGTGACCGTCATCAACGAGACATTGAGCGAGAAGATAAAGGGCGCGATGGCGATGACAGCGCCCAAAATCAGCACGCTGTACATAACAACCCGGCTCCAGTCTATCCGCCGCGATGGCTGGTAGCTTGGTTCCGGTGGGGTAGTGGGAAGCGTCTCACTAGCCATAGTAAACACCTCGTTGCGAAAGGCGATTGTTAACGGCAGTCAGGCCCAGAACGATCAACAGCAGCAAAACCGATAAAGCAGCCGCGTAACCGAAGCGCGAATCCCGTTGAAATGCGTCAAATATCACGACGCTCGCCGTGTCCGTTGATCCCAGTTGCGCGCTGTTGCGCAGGACATAAATATGGTTAAATGCTTTAAAGGTGCCGATCAAGGCGTATATAAATAGGAAATAGATCGTTGACGACAGCAGCGGTAAGGTCACGTGGCGAAACTGCTGCCAGCCGTTGGCCCCGTCGATGGAAGCCGCCTCATAAACGTCCGGCGGAATGCCGCCCAGCCCCGCCAGCAGAATAACCGTATTAAAACCGACGAAAGTCCACACCCCAAAAATCATGACCACAACCAGCGCCAGGCTTGGCCCGGCCAGCCAGGTGGGCAGGTTTACGGCATCGCCGGCTATGAGCTGGAAAATACCGATCGGCTCATTAAGCCAGCGCCAGGGTCCCAACCCGAAGAAGCCAATCAACCGGTTCATGAGCGACTGCGGCTGCCCGGAGAAAAGCATGCGAAAAATGGCCGCCGCCCCTACCACGGGCGTGATGTAGGGCATGAAGAAAATCATGCGAAAACCCGTCTTAAAACGGATCTTTTGGAAAAGGAAGACCGCCAGCAGCAGCGCGAAAATAAACTGGAATGGCAGCGTGCCCAGTGAATAATAGAGCGTATTTGTGAGGCCTCTATACCATTTCGCATCGCCTGATGCCGCGGCGGACGGTATCTCGATGATCAGGATGTACGCGCCAATGATCAGCAGCGCGCCGGCCGCAAGCTGCAAGAACAGCGCGGCCGTCGAATCGCGCTTCCCGGCATTGCGCCAGACAACCCAGGATAGGGCCAGAAGGACGAAGCCCGCACTGATCGTGGCCACGTAAGTCCAGATGCTGATCGGCTCGCCGTCCACCGCCGCCTCCGTGTAGGCGGTAACTATATTGTCTAAGACCCAGGCGAACAGGGCCACGCCGCCGATGATCAGCAGGCTGCTGCTGAAGAATGCGGCGTAGTAACTGTTTATACGCCTGCTCTCCGGTAGCCTGCGGCGGATGAAGATCGTCAGCAGGAACGCCGCGATCATGACCAGCACGGCCGACCAGAACAGGCGTTGCAGCTGAGGGTCTTTTAACTCCTGGATGACAAATTGCAGAAACAATTCACTGGATGTTTCTGTGGCGCCCGCCCGCAGCGCGGCGCGTATCTGGTCGCCGGTACCCAGCAGCAGCGGCAGCAGGGTGAAGAAAGACCACGTAAATATCGCGAAACCAATCGCCAGCAGGGCGGCCGGAAAAGCCAGGAGCCAGGGCCGGTCGTCGTTCTCAAACGCCATTTTGCGCGCGCCCCAGAGTTGGCGCGCGGCCATGAAAACCAGCAGTAGGGCCATCCAGAAGCCGAGGACATAAGCCAGCTCGCCGATAGCGCGCACGTAATTGCCCATGCCCGTATACGTGCCCACGATCTTATTCAGACCGCGCTGGCTGCTCTGGTAAACGGAAAAGGCGATGGGGTAGATGCCGAAAATAAAGACGATTAGGAAGGCGGGCAAAAGAAACAGGTAGGCCAGTCCGGCTTCGGCGATTTTGCGAAAGCGCCGGCTGCGAAAAAAGCTCGTAGTGCTTTCTTCAACCGTTGTTACGACTTCATGCATTTCCGCGTCAGCTTTGGTTCGCGTTGTTGCTTCGTTACTCATAATTACCAATCTGGTTCGATCGTTAATTCTCAGGCGGGCATAAACAGTGAGCGGCTCATTGGGGATGGAAAGTTCACAAGGCACATTATAGCAGCTATTCCTCCATAGTTACCACTTCAACTTTAAAAGTTTGTTATTAATTTGTTAACAGCCTAAAAAGAGCCGGTTGTAAATCGATTTGCCGAAATCGATCCCGCCATTTTTCTTTCTTGACAAGGCTGC
>JBJYWZ010000026.1:0-3290 GCA_046259725.1 Promineifilaceae bacterium (SeqCode)
CGATTCTTTACGGGGCCCTGCTGGCCTTTGCCCAGACGGATCTCAAGCGTTTGGTGGCCTACACCAGCGTCAGTCACATGGGATTCGTCCTGCTGGGGGTCTTTGCCTGGAACCGGTTGGCCCTGCAAGGGGTCGTGATGCAGATCGTCTGCCACGCCGTCAGCACCGGCGCCCTCTTTATGCTGGTGGGGTCCCTTCAAGAAAGGCTGCAGACACGCGACCTGAACCGTATGGGCGGACTCTGGTCGACCGTACCGCGTTTGGCGGCCGTGACCATGGTTTTTGCCCTGGCCTCGCTGGGACTACCCGGGTTGGGTAATTTTATCGGCGAGTTTCTGGTGCTCGTCGGTACCTATCATACCAACGTCACGGCGACTGTCCTGGCGGCTGTAGGGCTCATCGGCGCCAGCGTATACGCCTTGTGGATCATGCAACGGGTATTTCACGGCCCCAATCAGCTGGACTTGAAACCGGCCGATCTGAACGGCCGGGAAACCGTTGCCATGGCCGCCATGATCATCGTGATCGTCTGGCTGGGTCTTTATCCACAACCGGTGTTGGACACCGCCCGTTTGCCGCTGCAGCACCTGCAGCAGGTCACCACACAGGCGCCCCTCAGCACTCCTGCAACCGCCATTCGACCGGCCTCCACCCGAGGTCCGTTTCAGGTGACTTCCGTTGTTCAAGAAAGAGGCCGGCCATGAAACTCGCCCATCTTATTCCCATTCTGCCGTTGATCATACTGGGCGTCAGCGCGGTTGTGGTCATGCTGCAGGCGGCCCTGCACCGGAATCACATGACCGCCGTGTTCCTGACCTTGGCAGGACTGGTCCTGGCCGTGGTAACCCTGCCTGCCGTTTCGCAAAACGCGCCCCTCCGCTTCACGTCACTGCTGCTGATCGACCGATTTGCGATCCTTTACATCGGGCTGCTGATTGCAGCCAGCGTCGCAACAGTGCTGCTCTCCTACGGTTATCTGCAGCAGTTCGACGGCAACCGTGAAGAGTACTACATTCTGCTGTTATTGGCCGCGGCCGGTGCTACAGTGTTGGCCGCCAGCGATCATTTTGCGGCCTTTTTCCTGGGCTTGGAAATCTTGAGCGTCTCCCTGTACGCCCTGGTTGCGTATCCGCACCTGACGGAGGGCCATATTGAAGCCGGCGTCAAATACCTCATTCTGGCAGCGGTGTCGTCCGCGTTTGTGCTGTTCGGAATGGCTCTGATCTATGCCGCATCCGGCTCAATGACCTTCGGCCAGTTCGGCGCACTGCTGCACCGGCTGCGTCCTGAAGAAATGAATATGTTCATGCTCGCCGGAGCGGGTTTACTGGTGGTGGGCATCGGTTTCAAACTGGCGGTTGTCCCGTTTCATCTCTGGACACCCGACGTCTACCAAGGTGCCCCGGCTCCGGTGACGGCATTTGTCGCCACCGTTTCAAAGGGCGCTGCGCTGGCCCTGCTCATCCGCATCTTTCCTCCGGTTGACATCCATGCCGGCGGTCCTCTCTATACCGTGTTCGCTCTGATCGCAGCCGCATCGATGATAGCCGGCAACCTGCTGGCCCTGCTGCAAAGCAATGTCAAACGCATCCTGGCTTACTCCTCCATCGCACATATAGGCTACATATTGACGGCCTATCTCGCCGGCGGCCCCCTGGCCGTCACGGCGGTCACGTTTTACCTGATCGCCTACTTCGTCACCAGCCTCGGCGCGTTCGGCATCGTGGCCGTGTTGTCCGGACCCCAATGCGAAACCGAACACCTGGATGACTACCGCGGATTGTTCTGGCGCCGTCCCTGGCTGGCGGGAGTTTTTACGGCCATGCTGCTGTCTCTGGCCGGCATTCCACTAACAGTCGGATTCATCGGCAAGTTCTATCTGGTGCTGGCCGGTGTGGGCTCCGCGCTGTGGACCCTGGTGATCATCCTGGTGGTGACCAGCACCATCGGCTTGTACTATTACCTGCGCATCACGATCGCCATGTTCGTTCACCAGCCGGATACAAAAAACGCCGGGCCGCCACCCCACCTATCTCTGCCCGGTACGCTGACCCTGGCAGCCTTGACCGTGCTGCTGGTCTGGCTAGGAGTGGTTCCGGCCCCGGTGATCGACCTGATCCAGGCCATGATCGGTTGATTGACGACCGAACGAAGGATCGAATACAGAGCTCTAATTTTCACCCTGTTTTATTCTTCCGCACGGTTGCCCGATCTGTTTTTCGCAATGTCCACTGGACTTGTCAGAAAGATCCCGACAGGCGAATTCACGAAATCCCTACAGAGCATTCAGTCGATTCCCGATGGCAGGTCGATATCGCCCGCGTTATTGTTGAACACAGAAGAAGCTGAAGTCTTCTACGATTTTTTTTACTGGAGGTAACATTAAAATGAACACGCGAAAATCAATTGAGGATGAGGGCCGGTATTTTGAAGCCGAAATCGTCACCAAGAACAACAACTCGCTGGCGGACATGATCATCGTGGAGAAGAATACCGGGTGGATGCGTTCTGCATACTATCATGAGCAAGATCATGGCTGGAAGAGGGTCTTACTACTTATTTTGCGCTCTCAGCCTCGGTTCCTGTGGCGGATGAGAAGAGTTTTCGTCCGCTGACGCTTCGGTAAATGATTTCCAGGCCAAACGCCGCTGCCAGCATAAAGACCAGCAGCAATAGCTTTTGCGGCGAATTTTGCGCGATGCGCCACACCAAAGCGCCCAAAGCCGCCAGACAGGTCAAGGCGCCAGCAACCGAAATCCAGCGCTGGCTGCCGGTTTTGTGATGCAAGCGGACATTGGCCGCGTTGACGGCAGCGAATATGAGCAGAAATCCCGCGCTGCCCATCATCGAGATGCTCGACAGGTCCAGAAAATTGGCCGTCAAAAGCGTCAGAGCCGACGTGAACACCAGGCCCTCCAGCGGTCGGTTCCAGATTTTGTGTTCGAGGAAGTCCGGCAATTCGCCGTCCTTGGCGATGATGTAACTGACACGGGCGGCACCGTAGAGGGATGCGTTAATGGCGGATGCGGTGGACATCAGGGCCGCAACGGCTATCAGGGTGTATCCCAGGTCCCCCAGAAAGGGTTTGGCCGCCTCGGCCAGAGCATAGTCTTTGGCCGCGACGATCTGAGCCACTGGCAAGTTTCCCGCCGTAACAAATGACACCAGGACGTACAAGGCAATGACGAACCCGACGGATGCGTAAAATGCGCGTGGCAAGGTCTTGTGCGGTGTGCGTACATCCTTGGCCGTGTTGGCAATCAGCTCAAAACCCTCATAGGCCAGGAAGA
>JBJYWZ010000027.1:0-7942 GCA_046259725.1 Promineifilaceae bacterium (SeqCode)
CGCTGGGACAAATCACACATGCGCTGTATGAAGTCGGGGGTGAGTACCGGCGCAATATGTAGGACCAAATTGCTCTTCCCGATGATTGTTTCGGTTTTTCCTGAAACAATCATCGGGAAAACGAAAAAGGGTTGCCTGTCGTTTAGTTGACATAATGTCAATATGGAGCGGGGACGTGGAACCGTTTCCAAAATGCTTGACATCCCACATTTGGTGGTGTATTATGTAATAGATTTGGAACCGGTTCCAAATTGGCGGTTTTTTTAATCGTCCCCACTGAGACCGGCACTGGAGAAGAAAAGAGGCGTGTCCACCAGCGTGACAATCCGAGATGTTGCCAAACATGCCGGAGTAGGTGTAGGAACCGTCTCACGTGTACTCAATAAGAGCGAATCGGTTCGCGAAAGTACACGGATCAAAGTGCTCACCGCGATTGAGGAACTCAATTATTCCCCCAGCTCTGTTGCCCGCTACCTCTCCGGCGGGAAGGCGATGGCCTTGGGCGTCACCGTGCCCTTTTTCACCAATGATTCCGTGGTCCGGCGCCTGCAGGGGATTGTTTCTGTTTTAGCAAATAGTGATTACGATCTCGTGCTTTTTGATGTTGAAAAAAGGGAGAATCAAGAAGAACTATTGAGCAATATCTTGCAGCGCAGTCTGGTCGATGGGTTGTTGATCCTATCGATGCTGCCCACGGAAACCGATCTGGACCGCTTCATGGAATCAGGCATTCCTACTGTCATCGTCGATTCCTATCATCCAGATTTCCCAAGTGTTATTGTTGATAATGAAATGGGGGCATGGCAAGCTACCAGACACCTGCTGGATCTGGGGCACCGGCGTATCGGTTATATGAGCGATTACCCCAATAATCCTTTTAACAACTCGCCGGTGGTCGACCGCTCAGCCGGATACTGCCGTGCTTTGCGGGAAGCCGGCCTGCAATACAACCCTGAGTATTATGTGGAAGCCGGGGTAGACAGGCATGATGCCAGAAAGAAGGCGCATGCGCTTCTGGATCGAGATGATCGGCCGACGGCCGTTTTCGCCTACTGTGATATCCAGGCCATCGGCGTGATGGAAGCGGCGCGTGAATTAGGGCTGCGAATTCCGCACGATCTTTCCGTCATTGGGTATGATGGGATCGAAGCGGCCGAATACATACAGTTAACAACAATTCGGCAATCCTTGTTTGATTCAGGCGTGCGCGGCGCCGAACTACTTTTGCAAATGATGGAAGGTCGCATGCTTGATGATAAAGCGTTTGTACTGCCGACGGAGCTGGTAGTCCGCGAGACGACAGCACCGCCGGCTGGTTTGTAATACGCGTAAAGAGCGCGTAAGAGGAGGTGGTGTAGCGAGAGAAAAAAAGAAAAGAGTTTTACCCTTAAAAGATTTAATCATTTGAAGACGCGAGAAGCGTCGGAGGACAAGAACCAAATGAAAAGCAAAAAACTATTTACCTTTCTGAGCTTGCTGCTTATCTTCGGGCTGGCCTTAGTCGCCTGTGGTGGCCAGCAAGCGGAAGAACCGGCTGAGGAAGCCGCCCCTGCTGAGGAAGCTGAAATGCCGGCTGAAGAGGCCGCTCCAGCTGAAGAAGAAGCTGAAGCCCCTGCAGAAGAAGCGGCGATGGACGGAGAGATAACTCTGCGTGTTTTCGCCGGTAACGTGGGTCAGGAGTTGGAGTTAACCCAGGCAGCCGCTGCGGATTATATGGAGATGCATCCCAACATTACAGTTGAGGTGATCGATACGCCCAACTTTGTCCAGGATCGTCTGGGCGTTTACCTGCAGCTCTTCGAAGCACAATCGCCTGAAGGTGACGTGTTCCAGATCGATGTGATCTGGCCCGGCGATCTGCAGGAGCACTTTGTAGACCTCTACGATTATGGCGCCGCGGATATCGTCGGTGAACACTTCCCGGCGATCGTCGAGAACAACACGGTAGACGGCCGTTTGATCGGTATTCCGTGGTTCACGGACGCGGGGCTGCTCTACTACCGTACCGATCTCCTGGAGAAGTATGGCTATGACGGCCCGCCCACAACCTGGGACGAGCTGGAAGAGATGGCAGCGACGATCCAGGAAGGTGAGCGGGCGGAGAACCCGGATTTCTGGGGCTATGTTTGGCAGGGCAATGCCTATGAGGGGTTGACCTGTGACGCGCTGGAATGGGTTGCGTCCAACAATGGCGGAACGATCGTGAGTCCGGACAAGACGATCACGATCAATAATCCGAACGCTGCCGCCATCGTGGACCAGGCCGCCGGCTGGGTGGACACGATATCACCGCCCGGCGTGACGGGCTTTGGCGAAGAAGAAGCGCGGGCCGTCTGGCAGGCGGGCAATGCTGCTTTCATGCGCAACTGGCCGTACGCGTACTCCCTGGGGAATGCAGAAGACAGCGTGATTGCCGGGCTTTTCGAGGCAGCGCCATTGCCGGCCGGCGCAGGCTCACCGGCGGCGACGCTGGGCGGCTGGCAGCTGGGTGTCTCCAAGTACAGCGAACATCCGCAAGAGGCAGCCGATCTAGCCTTCTTCATGGCCAACTATGATAACCAGAAGATGCGTGCGATCGAGGGCAGCTTCAACCCGACGATCATGGCTTTGTACGAGGATCCCGATGTGTTGGAAGCAACACCCATATTCGGCTCCCTCTATGATGTTTTCATCAATGCAGTAGCCCGCCCGTCAACGCAGACGGCGCCGCAATATGCTGACACGTCGACGTTGTTCTTCAATGCCGTCCATGATGTTCTGACCGGCAATACGGATGCGGAGACGGCCTTTGCTGAGCTGGAACTGGACCTCGAGGATTTGCTTGGGTTTGAGACTGGTGAGGTTGTTGCCGGTGGTGGTGAAGGCCTGGATGCAGGTGCTGAAGAACCGGCTGCAGAAATGGCTGAAGAAGATATGGGTGAGCCTGTTACATTGCGACTCTTCGCCGGTAACGTGGGTCAGGAGTTGGAGTTAACCCAGGCAGCCGCTGCGGATTATATGGAGATGCATCCCAACATTACAGTTGAGGTGATCGATACGCCCAACTTTGTCCAGGATCGTCTGGGCGTTTACCTGCAGCTCTTCGAAGCACAATCGCCTGAAGGTGACGTGTTCCAGATCGATGTGATCTGGCCCGGCGATCTGCAGGAGCACTTTGTAGACCTCTACGATTATGGCGCCGCGGATATCGTCGGTGAACACTTCCCGGCGATCGTCGAGAACAACACGGTAGACGGCCGTTTGATCGGTATTCCGTGGTTCACGGACGCGGGGCTGCTCTACTACCGTACCGATCTCCTGGAGAAGTATGGCTATGACGGCCCGCCCACAACCTGGGACGAGCTGGAAGAGATGGCAGCGACGATCCAGGAAGGTGAGCGGGCGGAGAACCCGGATTTCTGGGGCTATGTTTGGCAGGGCAATGCCTATGAGGGGTTGACCTGTGACGCGCTGGAATGGGTTGCGTCCAACAATGGCGGAACGATCGTGAGTCCGGACAAGACGATCACGATCAATAATCCGAACGCTGCCGCCATCGTGGACCAGGCCGCCGGCTGGGTGGACACGATATCACCGCCCGGCGTGACGGGCTTTGGCGAAGAAGAAGCGCGGGCCGTCTGGCAGGCGGGCAATGCTGCTTTCATGCGCAACTGGCCGTACGCGTACTCCCTGGGGAATGCAGAAGACAGCGTGATTGCCGGGCTTTTCGAGGCAGCGCCATTGCCGGCCGGCGCAGGCTCACCGGCGGCGACGCTGGGCGGCTGGCAGCTGGGTGTCTCCAAGTACAGCGAACATCCGCAAGAGGCAGCCGATCTAGCCTTCTTCATGGCCAACTATGATAACCAGAAGATGCGTGCGATCGAGGGCAGCTTCAACCCGACGATCATGGCTTTGTACGAGGATCCCGATGTGTTGGAAGCAACACCCATATTCGGCTCCCTCTATGATGTTTTCATCAATGCAGTAGCCCGCCCGTCAACGCAGACGGCGCCGCAATATGCTGACACGTCGACGTTGTTCTTCAATGCCGTCCATGATGTTCTGACCGGCAATACGGATGCGGAGACGGCCTTTGCTGAGCTGGAACTGGACCTCGAGGATTTACTCGGGTTTGAGACTGGAGAGCCTCAGTAAAACGATCGCGTATCCGTTGGATAGTTTAGAAGGCAAGGAAGCTGAAATGCTTCCTTGCCTACTCTTTTGGGATTATATAAAAACCACAAGAGGAGGGAATTCTTATGACCACGGAAGCAGCAGCTGTCGACAAGAAGCCTAAGAAAGAGGGAACCAGTGATCTGGCTAAACAAGAGCAGCGTCTTGCTTACCTTCTTCTTGTTCCGACATTAATAGTCTTACTCTTAATTGCTTTTTATCCACTGGGTTCAGTTTTCGTCTACAGTTTGACAGATAGAAAATTCGCCAGCGGAGAAGAGCCGACTTTTGTCGGTTTAGAAAACTATAAAAATCTATTGAGTATGACCATTGTTGAGCTGCCGCCAGCACTGGATGACGTAACTGGTGAACGGCTTTTTGATGAAGAGACGGGCGAGCCCAAGTTTGTGATCCCGGTAGAAGTGTTGCCGCGAGAGCCAAAGCGTTATCGTGCGGTAACTACGTTCGATCTCTTCGGTAACCGCTATGTCCTGGGGGCTACCGATCCCAATTTTATTCTTGCAGTTAGAGACACGCTAATTTATTCGGTGATCTCCGTTACCCTGGAATTGATTCTAGGGATGGGGATTGCCTTGCTGGTGAACTTCAGTTTCCCTGGTCGTGGAATGATGCGTGTGCTGATGTTAGTCCCATGGGCCATCCCTACGGCGGTATCTTCCCGGATTTGGCAATGGATGTTTGCTTCAACACGTGCGGGTGTTATCAATGTCATCTTGTTGAACTTGGGGATCATTGACCAACCAGTGGCCTGGCTTGTTAATGAGACATTCCAGATTCCGGCCATGATTGTCATTGATGTGTGGAAAACGACGCCCTTTATGGCTCTTCTGTTATTGGCCGGTCTGCAGCTTATTCCCAGCGATATTTACGAGGCCGCCGATGTGGATGGGGCCGGTAAGATTCGGCAATTTATCTCGCTCACCTTACCCCTTTTGATGCCTACGATTGCCGTAGCGCTGGTCTTTCGCACACTGGATGCGCTGCGCGTCTTTGACCTGTTTCAAATCGTCCTGGCCCAAAGTCGTTATTCGATGGCTAGCTATGCCTATTATGAGCTGCTTAACGGCCAGCGCATGGGCTATTCATCAGCAGTCAGTGTCTTGATCTTAATTATCATTGCTGTATTCGCAGTAATGTATATTCGGCTATTGGGAGTAACAGAAGATGACTAGTACAACAACTGATATTCTGCGTAAGATTGTATTTTATCTTCTGATAGCAGGGATGGCTCTATGGTTGGTTTTTCCCTTCTATTGGGCCTTCAATTCTTCACTTAAGAATGAGAACCAGCTGGCTATGACACCGGCCACCTTCATTCCCCGGAGCCCAGTGACTGGTGAAATCTCAATTACATGGATTAACTACCAGGCATTGGTGCAGAATGAGGCCTTCCTGCGAGGAATTGTCAACAGTGCAATTGTAGCAACCACGACGACGGCGCTGGCGCTTGTGATTGGTTCTTTCGCTGCCTTCGCTCTCGGTAAACTGCGATTTAAGGGGAAAACGCCATCGCTTTATTTGATCCTCTCAATGACAATGTTTCCCGCTGTGGCCGTTCTGACAGGTCTTTATGCCATCATCAATGCCCTGGGTATACCGGCCATTCCCAGCATGATCCTCACCTATCTGCTTTTTGTACTCCCGTTTACAGCGTGGGTGATGACGGCTTTCTTCAAAGGCTTACCGATGGATCTCTTGCAGGCGGCTCAGGTTGATGGCGCGACACCCTTTCAATCTTTTCGTTTGGTCCTCCTGCCTCTAACGGCGCCGGCGCTGGTCACTACAGGATTGCTGGCCTTTATTGCCGCCTGGAATGAGTATCTCTTTGCCTTGACTTTTACAACCATCGAGCCAAAAGCGCGAACCGTACCCGTGGTAATCGCTCTTTTCTCAGGTACCGTCTCTCGGCAGGAACCCTTCGGTGAAATCATGGCCGCCTCCATTGTGGTCACGATTCCTTTGCTGATATTGGTTTTAATTTTCCAGAGACGTATTGTAGCCGGCCTAACAGCCGGAGCGGTTAAGGGCTAAAGAAAGAACAGGCATCTTAGGAGCGCCAAAGGGGCTTCTAAATAACGCCTCGGTTTGTTGGATTCAGGGAAATCGATCAGGTTTCATCCAGAGCCGCGACCGGTTTAAAAGAGAGTAAGGGCGCTGGGATCCAACCTTTGATAGGTTTTCCGGCTCCCTTTACTTCAACCATATAGTAGTCGGTAACCGGATTTTCCTGGAAGAGGATAATGGTCACCTCGCTTCCGTGTGGCGCTTCGCCGTTAATATCAAGCCGCAGGTGGCTGTCATAAAGCAGAACAATTGGTTGGATTAATTCTCCTTCATAGATGCCGTTTAACCAGGCCGGTTCATCTGTTCCCCACTGGATGGGAATGCCACATTGGCTTGGATCGGAAATATCCTCAAAGGGCAGATCTGGTATGCGTGGGTCATGCTGCTCAGCGATCATCGCATCATAGGTTGGCTCGAGTTCTTATTGTACGAAGGATGCGGCGCTAGTGGATGTCCTGCTAGCGCTGGTTCTTCGAGAGCCGCCGAATTTGTGGTAATTGTCGACGAACATGCAGCCAGGAACATGACCGTCATGGTGATCAGGGCGTTTTTGCGCATGCTTACACGATTAATCAGATTGGCGACTATATAAACAAACTCCTATGATAGGAATTTCTTGATTATAACAATCCATGCACAGGTAAGGTTGTAATCCTCCTTACATCGATTTAGGCTCATGCGGAATTTATCATGATGGATCAAAAGAATTGGTTTCAGGAAGCGGTGTTTTACGAGCTTTATGTCCGCGCTTATTGTGACAGCAATGGCGACGGCAAGGGGGACTTTCGCGGAGCGATTGAGAAGCTGGATCATATCAAGTCCCTGGGTGTGGACTGCATCTGGATCATGCCTATGTACCCATCGCCGCTCATGGATGATGGCTATGACGTGGCGGATTACTACAGCATCCATCCTGATTATGGGGATTTAGACGATTTCAAGGCTTTTCTGGGGGCAGCGCACGCTCGGGGGCTGCGCGTGATCATCGACCTGGTGATGAACCATACCTCGGCCGATCACCCCTGGTTTCAGGCGGCGCGCAGCGATCCCAATTCTCCTTATCGCGATTATTACGTGTGGAGCGACACGGCCGAAAAATACACGGATACGCGCATCATTTTCCTGGACACGGAGCCGTCAAACTGGACCTATGACGAGACGGCCGGACAGTATTTCTGGCACCGTTTCTACAGCCACCAGCCGGATTTGAACTATGACAACCCGGCGGTACATGAAGAGATGTTCCGGGTGATTCGCTTCTGGATGGACATGGGCATCGACGGCTTTCGCGCCGATGCCGTGCCTTACCTGTATGAGCGCGAGGGCACAAACTGCGAGAATCTACCGGAAACGCACAATTTCCTGAAGAAAGTGCGGCGACTGATGGATGAAGAATATCCCGACGCGGTGCTGATCGCCGAGGCTAACCAATGGCCGGAAGATCTCATTCCCTACTTTGGCGATAACGATGAATTCCAGGTTTGTTTTCACTTCCCGATCATGCCCCGCCTTTACCAGGCCTTGAAATCGGGCGATAAGACGCCCATTGTCGATATCTGGTCGCGCACGCCGCCCATTCCGCCGGGAACGCAGTGGATGATGTTCTTGCGCAACCATGATGAACTGACTTTGGAAATGGTCACCCCGGAGGTGCGGCAGTGGATGTGGGAGCAGTACGCGCCGGAGCCGCGCATGCGCCTGAACC
>JBJYWZ010000028.1:0-2470 GCA_046259725.1 Promineifilaceae bacterium (SeqCode)
TATTCCGCGGTAAATGAACGATAAAACAACTGCCCTCACCCGGCTCACTGACCAGTTCCAGTGTTCCGCCATGAGCTTCAACCAGGTCCCTGGCAATCGTCAGCCCTAATCCCAGGCCCTGGGGAAAGCGGCGATGCGCCTGGCTGCGGTAAAAGGGCTCGAAGATGCGTTCCTGCTCCTGCGCATCAATCCCCGGACCCGTATCACAGACGGCGATGTTCACCATCTCCTGGTCGGCATCGGCCGTTATGGCTACCATGCCGCCCCCATTCGCAGGCCTGCCCTGGCCTGACAGCGCATTTTCGGCCGTATATTTAATGGCGTTGCTGAGCAGATTACCGAGTACCTGGCCCATGCGGTCGGGATCGATTTCGACAACGGGCAAATCCTCGGCAATATCGGCCTGCCATTCCAACCCGCTCTCACGGGCCACGGTGCGCCAGGGAAGCAGCGCGGGCAGCAGCCATTCATTGAGATCGACAGGCTGCGGCGATATCTGTATGTTGCCCTCAACCTGGCCGTATAACTGCGACAGATCATTCAACAGGGGCTCCATGTTGTGCACCGCGCTTTGGATGCCCTGCAGCAGTTCATCGCGCACCTCGGCGTCATCCCCTGCCCCCTGGCGCAGCACGTATGTCGCCGTATTGATAGCCCCCAACGGCCGTCCCAGTTCGTGCACGATATTGGCCAGCGAGCGCCGCCGCGTCTCTTCCAACAGGCGCAGGCGCTCAGCCAGGATATTGACCGCTTCCGACAGGTCCTGAATCTCTTTCGGTCCCTGGATTGGCACGGGCTCGATGGTCCGGCCATTGGCGATGGCCACGACGGCCGAGGCCGCATGCTCAATGGGCTTCTCCAGGCGCCGCGCCAGCAGCCAGCCGATCAGGGCACCCAGAATAAGCTGCAAGAGCAGGGCACCGGCGATGAGATAGCGCAGGCGCTGGAACTGGTTGGCGGCGTTGGCCAGTGTATCGGTCACACCAACAATGCCCACGAGTTTTTCGTTGATATCACGAACCGGCACCAGGACAATGGCCCGCTGCTCCGCCAGGCCGTAAGTAATGACCAGATTGTCGGCGCCCGTTTCCGCCGTCTCCAGCGCCGATTCGCCGGCCAGCGTCTCTACGCCATCGTCTTCAGGGGCATCGTTGGTAGCAAGCATCTCGCCGTTGGGGCCGAACAAAAAGATCTGCTCCTCGATATAGATGCTGACCCCGTTGATGAAGGATTCGGCCTCGGCGATGTCCTGCAGCACTTCCGGACGGCCGTTGACGGTCTCGGCGATGAGATGCGCCTTATCGCTGATATCCTGCGACATCTGCGTGAGGATGATCTGCGTCTCCAGCAGGTAGACCAGGACAAAGCCGACCACGGGCACGATGACGAGCACGGGTAGAATATGGCTGATAATGAAACGGGTTTGCAGAGAACGCATCAGATAATTGATTTGGGATGCCGGATGTCCGATTGCGGATTTGACTGTGCCTGTCCGAAATCCGATATCCGAAATAGCTCTGTTATTGTGGCACTAACTTATACCCTACCCCGCGCACATTAACGATGCGTTCGGGATTGTTGGGGTCGACTTCGATTTTTTCGCGCAGCCAGCGGATATGCACGTAGACCACCTGCGGCTCGCCGAGAAATTCAGCGCCCCAGGCGCGGGTGATGATGTCGTCCACAGAGATAACGTTGCCCGCTTCCAGGGCCAGCGTGTGCAGGAGAGCGAACTCACGCGCAGTCAGATCGACCGGCTCTCCGGCTACGGTCACCGTGTGCGCCGCGGGGTTGATTTCCAGGTCGCCGGCGATCAGGGTCTCCTGCGCAGCCGCGGTTCCGGTTTGGCGCTCGCTGCGGCGCAGCACCGCTTTGACATGCGCCAGCAGCACGTCGGGATTAAAAGGTTTAGTGATGTAGCCGTCCGCACCCAACTCCAACCCGAGAATCGTATCCAGCTCGCGCCGGCGCGCCGTGACAAAAATGACGGGGATATCGTCATTCTGCTGGAACTGGCGCAGGGCCTCCAGGCCGTCCATGCCCGGCAGGCCGACATCAAGCAGGATCAGGTCCGGCCGGTCGCGCTTGGCCAGTGCCAGGGCATCTTCGGCCGACGCGGCCGTACTCGTGCGGTAACCCACCTGCTCCAGCTGCAGGCTCAGACTGCGGCGCAGGAGTGCATCGTCATCGACTACCAGGATGTGTTTGGCCATTTTCAACGCCCCATATTCGTAATGCGGAATGAGGAATGCGGATTGTGGAAGCGCCTATTCCGCACTCCGAATTCCAAACTCCCCATTAATGGTGCGTTGATTCTACTCGATTTCTATTAAATGCGGAATGGGGAACGCGGAATGCGGAATGGAAAGCAGCCCATTCCGCACTCCGAATTCCAAATTTCCCGCTATGGGAATGTTTCTCTCAGCCAGCTAATGACGTCGAGCACGCCGGGCGTGATGCGCCGCGCGCG
>JBJYWZ010000028.1:2570-4542 GCA_046259725.1 Promineifilaceae bacterium (SeqCode)
ATATCATACTTGGTGCATTCCAGCTTTTCGGCCGTTGTCGCCGTGTTCGCGTTCTCGCAGTTATTGCGCCACGCCGAATGCGTCCAATACCAGCGTACAGGGTCGCCGGGGCTTGGATTGGGGTCGATGACGGAGTCGCCGTAGGGCATGATGCTCACGCCGTTGCGACCCGGGGCCACGCCGAAGGTGTACCAGACATTGGTGCCCATGCGGTTGATGCAGTGCGCGGCCGTGATCAGGTGGCGCGGCCCGATCAGCGTGCCGGTACAGTTGGAGTTGTTACCGCCGACGGAATGGAACTGGGAAATCGTGCGCCAGGGCCAGAGAGTCGTGGGCGTGCGGATGATGCGCGAGTCATTGCCGTTGCTCCAACCCATTCTGGCGTTCGCCGAACTATTGCCGCCGGCGGCCATGGGCAGGTAGAGGCGCAGCAGCATCTCCAGCGATTCCGGGTCATCCACAGGCTCCGTGGCCTGTGTTTCGCCCGCCGCATCACGCCTGGCGTGGATGGCGTCGAGCATCTGCGGACCCATTGTCACTTCATATTCCCAGAGATTGCCCGTGTTGAAGACGTTGTAGACCTGCTCTTCTGGCGGGACATCCTCCGGATCGCGTTCTTTGGGGTCTGCATCCCCCCTGGCCGTATCTGCGCCCATGAAGTCATCAACTTCCGGGGGATCTTGCAGCACGCCCTTGCCGACGACGCGCACCGATAACTGTTCGCTGAAACGGGCGATTGATTGCGGCGGATTGGGCGCAGAGATGAAATCCACGAGACAGGACAGCCCATAAGGGTCCTCTCTCGTCAGCTCGCATCCATCCTGGGCGACAAGCGACGGGGAGAAAACGGCCGCCAGCAGGAGCAAGGCGGCAAGCAGGAACAGGGAACGGAAGGGAAAACGGGGTCGGGACATGATCACTTTTTCCTTGGTGCCTTGGCGCGGGTCCGCAGCACGAACAGGGCCAGTAAGGTTTTGACCAGACGGATAAACAAGGTGAAGGCTCATATTATATCATATACTGTCAACCCCCCGGCTCTGGGTCCGCGTCAAGTTCGTTGATGCAGCCTTGTAGAACGAAATGCCATTTCGTTCAGCAAGATGCAATCTCGCTCTACAATCGTTAACCGTCCACAAAAGTTGCGCGCACCCCGGGCTATGTCCCTATGCCCATTCTGGCGTACAATCGCACGTACTGTTAAGTGAAAAACCTCTATTTCTTGACCTGAGTATTTCGAGATTGAAATGAGCAAATCCGACATCCCAAATCCGACATCCCAAATTTCCTTCGGCGTTGCCTCCGAAGTGGGCAAACTGCGCAAGGTGCTCGTACACCGGCCGGACCTCAGCCTGCGCCGGCTGACCCCGGCCAACCACGACACGCTGCTGTTCGACGACCTGCTGTGGGTGGAGCATGCGCAGGTCGAGCACGATAACTTCACGGCCATCATGCGCGAGCGCGGCGTCGAGGTCTATTACCTGGAGCAGTTAATGGTCGAAGCCCTACAGGCGCACCCGCAGGCACAGCAGCGCATTGTGGAGCGCGTGATCACACCGCTGACGGTGGGACTGTCGCTCTATGACGAGCTGTACGAACTGCTGCTGGATATGGAGCCGCCGACGCTGGTCAGACATCTCATCGGCGGGCTGACCAAGGCGGAGACGGAAGCGATGTACGATCTGGGGCCGGCCGACCACACCTCGTTGATCGCCGCAGCCTCGGACGGGGACACCTTCCTGCTGCCTCCCCTGCCCAATTCGCTTTTCACGCGCGATTCTTCCTGCTGGATTTACGGCGGGGTGACGCTGAACCCGATGTATTACCCGGCGCGGCGCGCGGAGGCGGTTAACACGGCCCTGGTTTACCATTACCATCCCATGTTCCGCGCAGCGTCGTTCGAGTTCTGGTACCCGATGGACGGCCGTATGGACGATTACCAGGCGCTTGATTTCGGCCACGCCTCGCTGGAAGG
>JBJYWZ010000029.1:0-3409 GCA_046259725.1 Promineifilaceae bacterium (SeqCode)
GGCGGCGGCGTGGCCATCGATGATGCCCCCAATGTACGCTTCTACAACAACACGGTCATGAACAACAAGACCACGGCGACGGCCATCACCAGCGATGGGCTGCCTGCTCCGGCGGGGCTCTCCACCGGCGCCAACAGCACGCAGCTGCAGTTGACTTTGCCGGCCGGTTCCTCGACCTACAGCAACCCCCTGCTCTTCAATGACATCTTCTACAACAACTGGGCAGGCACCAAGGGTATCAATACGGTGACGGGAATCACACCGGGCGATGCCGATCCCTGGGACATGGGGGTGGCAGGGATGGCAGGCAATCTGCTGTCGCCGACCAACTCGATTCTTGAACCGAGCTCACACCCCGGTGTGATAGCGGCTGGATCCAACAAATCGGACGATCCGACGGTCGTATCGACCCTCGATATCCTGTTGAGCTTCACCTCCTGGCGCACCAATGTGAACTTCGTGGGCGCGATCATGGTGACGGCCGACCTGCCGCCGAACCTGCTGGGTGACTATCACCTACAGTCCGGTTCACCGGCTATCGATACTGGCGCGGCTACCAAGATGGTGCCCTCGTACCAGCAGCCGCCTAACAGCCTGGCAGCACCGATCTTCGACATCGACAACCAGGCCAGGCCGTTTGCGGCCACCCAGGGCGGTCCACCCTCAACCAAGTATGACATGGGCGCCGATGAGTGGCAATAATTAGTCAGCCAATGGCTGGAGGCTGTTCAAGCGGCCTCCAGCCAGACCTGAAAGGAGATTCCTATGAACAGTCAATTTTCTCGACGAGACTTTTTTAAGATTGCTGGTGGTGCAGCTATGCTCACCGCCGGGGCGAGTATGCTGCCGCGCTTTATGCGCAAGAACTTGCTGCCGGAGGAGGTTGTCTCAGCGGCCCTCCCCGATCCTGACCTGTTTTTCGCCGGAACGGACGGCTGGTTCTGGCTGCCACCCACCCCGGAGATCCCGCCCTACCATCCCGATCCTTATGGAGCGGATTTTACACCTCCCGGTGTCGATCCTTTTACTACCTATATCTTCGGCTTTCGCAACGTGACCGGCATGACGGACACCCAGCGCGAGAACCAGCAGTTCAAGGTCCAGCATAATGCGCCATTCTTCTGGGTGGATCAATACGATGGTACTAACGAGTTCAGGGTGCAGCTCACCAACCTGGGTCTGCATCTTCGCCCGGACCTGACCGATGCCCACACCATCCACTGGCACGGCTTCCGCAATGTGATCCCCTTCTATGACGGCGAACCGCATGGGTCCGTGTCCGTGCCGGTCGGGCAGTTCTTCACTTATGTCTACCGCCCGCGCGACCCCGGCACCTACATGTACCACTGCCACGTGGAAGACGTTGAACACGTAACCATGGGCATGACCAGCCTGGTCTTTGTGCGCCCGCTGCAGAACGGTGATGCGTCCTTCTATCCAAGCGGCAAGTACGCGTACAACGATGGAGACGGGTCAACCGGCTACGACCGCGAGAACGCGCTCTTTTTGAGCGAAATCTGGGCTAAAGGACACTGGGGCGATGCGCATATCCAGGAATCCGACTGGAGCACATTCAAGGCTGATTTCAGCCTGCTCAACGGCCGTGTCCATCCCTATACCCTGCTGCCCAACTCGCCCATCGATCTGAGCGCCTCCACCAACTGCCTGACCGTACTGACGGACAGCAACGGAGACCTGACGACCAATCCCGGGTACGAGCACCTGCAGTACAACCCGCATTCGTCGCTGATCACCTGCAATGCGGGTGAACGGGTTCTGCTGCGCTTTGCCAATCTGGGCTTCCGCGAAGCGGCGATGACCCTGGCGGGCATCAAGATGAGAGTGGTCGGCCGTGATGCCAGCCCGATGAAGGGGCGCGATGGCACCAATACCAGCTACGTGACGAACACGATCCTGATCGGCGCGGGTGAAAGCTACGATGTCATCATTGAGGCACCTGCCTTCAGCGGCGGCAGTGGCAGCAGCGGCAACGGCTACGATACCTACATCCTGTACAACCGGCGCTATACCCAGGAGAGCAACCTGAGCCCAGGCGGCTCCGGCGGCCAGCGTACGGAAGTGCGGGTTTATCCGGCGGGCACTTTGGTCCCACAACAGTATCTGAACCAGCATCCTGATGACCTCATAGGCTAGCTGGGTAGTGACACAAGGAGTTAAGAAAATGCAACCTTCAAAATTCAAATGGATCTGGTTAGCAAGTGTGCTCGTGTTGGTTTCGCTGGCCTTAGGCTCTCTGGCGCCGGCGCAGTCCGCCGCAGCTGCAGCGCCAGCCACAGGCATCATCTGTACCGAAGGGCCAGACTTCAATTTGACCGCTCAATCCGGTTATATACAGATGTCGGACATGAACACCGTTTATATGTGGAGTTATGGGACCGGTACGACCAGCGGAAATTTCCAATATCCTGGCCCGGTGCTGTGCGTCAATGAAGGCGACACGGTATCGATCACGCTGAAGAACGAACTGCCTTACGGCCTCCCGACCTCGATGATCTTCCCCGGGCAAGAGAATGTGCTGGCAGACGGTGTTCTGGCCCAGCCAGATTTGCCCAATGACTCTCTCACGAACGGCGTGGCAAATGGCGACAGTATCACCTACAGCTTCGTTGCCAGCCGGCCAGGCACGTTCATCTATGAGAGCGGCACTGACACCAAGACTCAGGTGACCATGGGCCTGGCCAGCGTCCTCATCGTACGGCCGAGTATGGGCGCCAACTTTGTTTACAACCGGGCATCCGACCAGTTCACCCCCGAGGAAGAGTTCATGGCTTTTCTTTCCGAGGTGGACCCCTACCAGCATTCCGCCTGGGAGACAAGTGTTGGCAAGGGCAAGAATTACAACCTGAACGGCTACCATGCATACTACTGGTTGTTAAACGGGCGAGGTTTCCCCGACACCATGGCCGATAACAACGCCTCATGGATGCCCAACCAGCCCTACGGCGCGCTGGCGCGCATTCACCCGTTCAACGATGATCCGGGCGCAGGGGCAGCCTATCATCCCAACCCGGCCGTGGAACGGTTTGTCAATGTGGGTACGGAGGAGTTTCCCTTCCATCCCCACGGGCAAAATGGACAGGTGATCGGCCGTGACGGCTATCCATTGGAAGGACCCGGCGGCGAGGATATGGCCTACGAGAATTTCCTGGTCAACATTGGGCCGGGCCAGACCTGGGACGTGCTCTTCGCCTGGCACGATGCCGAGGCTTATGACCCGGTAACCAATCCTGTCAATGTCACCGTTCCTGATCTGAACAACGTAACGATTGGTATGTTCTACAGCGGTAGCCCGTATTTAGGCTACCAGCAGACCATGCCACCGGGTACCACCACCCTCAACCAGTGCGGCGAGTACTACATCATCTCGCACAACCACGCCCTCTTCCAG
>JBJYWZ010000030.1:0-2641 GCA_046259725.1 Promineifilaceae bacterium (SeqCode)
GACGGCCGTGGAGGCGGGCCAGGCTGCGCGGCGGATCATGCATGGCAACGCACGCGCGCTCTACGTCTGATAAGTCCCTCCCATTAATCCCCGCAAACGTTCAGCTTTTCTACTCTGTCACTCGTGTGTCATCCTGCACATCATCATACCGGTCACTAAGGCCCTTACCTCTGCCGACAGATGATATCATTCGCAGCAAATTACTTCCGCCATGCGTCATTGACCATGAGCTATCGACTGCCAACTATCTCCAGCAGATACGCCAATCGCTCCTCGCGCCCCATCACTGGTAACCGCACTACATCATATCGCAAGGTACGATAATCGCGCTCCAGCCATTCGTCCAGCAAATCTGAAGTAGGGTCATGGTCCAATCTCGCCCCATCCTGGCAAAAAGGGAGCCGGTCTAAAATAAACACCGTAGCATAGCGGTGCTGCCGACAATAAGGCAAAATCTCGTTCGGATCAATGCCGCAGAAGCGATAAAACGTGATCGAATCGGGCAGTGCCCGGTCCAAAAAAACCACATCCTCGGCGCGCAAGCCACACTCAATGCCATTTTGCATCTCCGTAATCATGATCTCGTCGGCCGCGTTGCCGAACATATCCTCAAACGCGCGTCCCTTCGCCAGCTCGCGATCGATATGTATACGCGCTGTCTCCGGAACCGTCTCAAAACCCAGGCTTGCGAGCTGATTGATCATCGTTGTCTTGCCCGTACACGCCGCCCCCGTCAGTACATGCCATCTCGTCTGCACAGTGTAAGGAACGGCCAGAAGATCCGTGTCCAACTCCGTGGTCAAAAAATCGTACACCGGATGCCCACTCATATGACACTCCTGCAAATCAATGCGGGACAACGACTATATCATGTGGCCGCCGCCTCACAACGAAACACTCAACGCCTCTATAGCATTATACACCCACAGGCTGTTCCTAATTCTCAATTGTCAAATTGATATTCAGTTCCCCCCTACCCTTGCTCTCACATCAGGTTTATCATAACATTTTGCAAAACAGTCGCGAGGTGAAACAATGACCCAGGCCAAACAGACCAAAAGCGAAACGGACGTCATCGTTCTCGGCGTCGGCACCTGCGGCGAAGATCTCTCGTTGCGCCTACTCGGCGCCGGGCTGGAGGTGACGGGCATTGAGGCCGCGCTCGTGGGCGGCGAATGCGCCTATTGGGCCTGCCTGCCCTCTAAAACCATGATCCGCGCCGCTAACCTGCTGCAAGAGGCTCGCCGCGCTGATGGCAAAGCGGGAGAAGCCGCGGTAACGGCCGATTGGGGGCTCCTGGCAGCACGCGTGCGCGCCGAAGTCACCGGCGGCTGGGATGATTCCATCGCTGCGGCGCGCTATCACGACCGCGGCGGGCAGCTGATACACGGCCGCGGCCGCCTGATCGGCCCGCGCACCGTTGTCGCCGGCGAGCAGACCATTACGGCCCGGCGCGGCATCGTCATCGCCACCGGTTCGCAGCCGGCCATCCCCCCCATCCCCGGGCTCGCCGCAGTCGATTACTGGACCTCGCATGACGTGATCAAGGCGGAGACGCTGCCCGAATCGGTGATCGTGCTCGGCGGCGGGGCCGTGGGCTGCGAGCTGGGCCAGCTCCTGGCGCGCTTCGGCAGCCGCGTGACAATCGTCGAGGTGGGCGACCGCCTACTGCCCGCCGAGGAGCCGCAGGCATCAGAGGCCGTGCAGGCCACCTTTGAAGGCGAAGGCATTGCCATATATACCTCGTCCCTGGCCCGACAGGTCGCTGCAGGCAATGGGCAGATTACGGTCACACTGAGCAGCGGCGAGGCGATTGCCGCCGAGCGCCTGCTGGTGGCTACCGGGCGCAAAGTCGATCTCAGCGGCCTAGGGTTGGAAGCGGCAGGCCTGGACAGTTCGGCGCGTGCCATCCCCGTTGACGAGCGCCTGCGCGCCGCGGACGGCATCTGGGCCATGGGCGATGTCACCGGCGTGGCCATGTTCACGCACATCGCCCTTTACCAATCGGCCGTGATCGCCGCCGACATCCTGGGCCTGGACCACCCTCCAGCGCGCTACGACACCGTGCCGCGCGTGACCTTCACGGACCCCGAGGTCGGCTCCGTGGGCATGACCGAAGCGCAGGCCCGCGAGGCAGGCATCGACGTCATCGTCGTGGTCAAGCAGCTTCCGGCCTCTTTCCGCGGCTGGCTGCACGGCTCGCAGCTAGGGGTAATCAAACTGGTCGCCGATCGCCGGACTGGCCTTCTCGTCGGGGCAACCACGGCCGGCCCGCGCGGCGGCGATATGCTGGGCCTGCTCGCGCTTGCCATGCACGCGCGCGTGCCTCTGGCGGAGCTGCAAAGCATGATCTACGCCTTCCCCACCTTCTACGGCGCCATCGGCGAAGCGATCGGCGCCTATGGCCGTGGTCTATCCACGGTCATCGATCCCCCATATCGTGACTTCGAGCTGCTTGATGCAATCGAGGAAGCCGGATAAACAAATATACTACGATGCGCAATAACTTGGCCTTAATGTAAGGGCTCTCTCTGCGCGCCGCATGCCCCATTTACAGCCATTGACCATCCCCCTGCTCTTTTGCAGCCCTGCCACCCTGCTCAACTAAACAGCGAGGAGAAAGAAGCGGCGATGCTTTCCC
>JBJYWZ010000031.1:0-20199 GCA_046259725.1 Promineifilaceae bacterium (SeqCode)
TCGAAGAGGCGAAAGCCCTGGCGGTTGTCCGGCCACATTTCCGGAGCGGGAACGGAGATGCCGCGATTGCGCAGGTTGCGGGTAATGACCTGGCTCAGGCGCGAGAAGAGTTCGCCGACATGTTTTACCTCCAGGTCGCGCACATTTGTATACACCGGGAGGAAC
This sequence comes from Promineifilaceae bacterium (SeqCode), assembly GCA_046259725.1. Classification (GTDB taxonomy): domain Bacteria; phylum Chloroflexota; class Anaerolineae; order Promineifilales; family Promineifilaceae; genus JAACFF01. Next base: position 166 of record JBJYWZ010000031.1, read on the forward strand.
AGGCTGGGCGCATGGCTGCGGATGATACGGCCGAGCGATCCATTCGCGAGCTGGAGGAGGACGGAGGTCTTGCCAATTCGCGGCTGGCCGGTCAGAATAAGTGATTGCCCATCTTCTTCGCCGAGCAGGTTAGAAGCCATCCAGCCGAAGATATCTTCCCGGCCGATGAAGATGCTCTCGTTGCCTGCGGTCAACGGCTGGCCGACAATGTAGGGATTGTCAAGCTGGAAGAGTGAATAGACCTGTGTGCGAAACTGGATCGGGTGTTCGATGATCTGCTGGAATTCGTGCCCGCGCGTATCGTAATAGGTCACGCGCAACGTGAGTTTGGTGTCCTGCTCGCGGGGTTTGACGCTGATTTCGAGGGGATAGTCATACCCGGCGTCAAGCTGCGTGATATGGAACATGGCTGAATGAGGCTCAATGGAGTATCCCGGCCGCGGCAGCACTTCGATAAGGATATTTTCGATCAATTTACCATAACCAGTATTGACCAGACTGCCCGTAATTTGTGCACGGCCGCGCGTCACGAGCGGGCGCAGTTCGTCGAGATGGAAGGCGAGCGTCGTGGCCTGTTCAGCGATGGACTGCGTTTCGATTTCGTCGACCGCCTGGAGAACGATGCGCGTCGTTTCAGATACGGGACGGCCGTTGACCGTACGCAGATGATTGATTTCGATCGGGGTGAGCAGCACGTTGTCAGCATCGGTCGTAAAACGTTGGGCGTAGTGGGCAAACTGCTCTTCATTGCGCGGGTGGCGGGGGAGCAGCTCGATTTCGAACATGCGAAATTCGTAATCCTTGAAGATATGCTGGCGGCGCGAAAACTGCTGGCGGATGACGGGCTCGCACTCGCGAAGGATGTGGTAATCCTTAGGACTGCGGATACCCAGTTCATCCAGCAGCTTGCGCTGCAGAGCACGGGCAAAGGAGTCCCGGTCACCACTTGTATTGCTGATCCGGCCGCCAACCAGGTTGAATCTGCCCCAGTTCTTGTTCCACTGCATCAGATAACGGCGCTCCTCGCCGTCGCCGATCCTGATCAGGGCCATCGCACTGCGCTGCCGCAGACGGCCGAGCAGCCTGGTGATATCCTGCGGCCGTTTTGATTGGGCAACAGCTTCCTTGCCGTATACAAGCGTGCAGCATAAAGCCATCGTTTTGGCCCACGGCTGCCAGGGCTCTTCATTGAGATTCTGGAACTTGAGAGCGGCGATACTCTGGAAGAAAACCGCCACCGGATAATGCTGGCCAAAACGATCAGGGCTGTGGGTCCGTGCAACCTGGCGCAGTGAATAAAGGAAATAGAGCAGGTTATCAAAATAGAGCGGGAACTGCGTATAAACGTCGTCATACCAGTCGCTCTGGTAATCGCGCAGAGCGGCCGTGAACGCTTCAAAACTGGTGTCGGCATGGCGAAGCAGGAGGTTTTCCAGCAGCAAAATGAACTTGGTTGTCGTCGTGGCGTCCCACAGCTTCTCTTCCACCATCTCATGAAATAGCCTGTAGAAGACATGGGTCCGAAATTCGACTTCCAGTTTGGCGAGGTCAAAGTAGATATGGCCGGCGCGCGCGTCGGAGAAGTCAATGAGCCACAGGGGCACTTCGGAATTTGCTTCAACGAGGATATTGCCGGCGTTGAGATCACCGTGCATGACAGGCACGATAACGGGCGCGGGGACGATCATATCTTCACGGCCGACTTCCCAGAGCAGGAAGCGCAAGTTTTCCAATGGGGAGAGAAAACTAGCCGAGGTTATTTCGAAAAAGTCAGAATCGAAATCGTAGCTGCGGCCGATTACGTTGCCGATCTGGCGCGCGAGAAAGGTTTCCTGTGTTTCGGCCACTGACCCGCGGACGGCGACTTTCTTGCCGCGCCGGAAGACCGGGTGCTTGAGCAAATCATGTTGGGACGGCTGGAGATGGACTTTGAACCGCAGCAGGGAGTGTTCCTTGTTTTGCAGCAGCGGATCGGCCGGATATTGTTCAACAACGGTGTCCTGAAGGTAGAGCACACCATCCCTGGAGTTCACTTCAGAAATCTCAAAGCCGCGCAGCAGCACCTCCGGGTGTTGGCCTTCACGAACGGCCGTGTTGATGTCATTGAGCGTTTTATTACTGGGGACTGCGGAGATTGTGTCCAACTCCGCAGCGTCCAACGTGAAATGCGCGTCTCCCTCGCTGTCTTCCACCCAGACGGCGCTTTCTATGACCAGTTCCGGAGGAAGTATACGGCTGTAGAGCGGCGCCCAATAGCGCAGCTCGGTTTCCACAGAACCGCTGTAAAGTTCACGCAGGCTGTCTTTGAGCTGGTCGAGGATCTTGTCGAGCAGATCCTTGCGCACCTTATTATGATCCTGCAGGAACTGCGACAGGGTCATGGCGTCCTGGTTTGACCCGGCCAGGCTGTAGCAGGCGCCGGCCAGATGCTCGGCGCCGACTATCTTGCCGCGTATCTGGCCGACCTGGCGAAAGAGACGCGGCTGGATAAGCGACTCCTGCTTCTCCTGAACGGCCTCCATGTCGTCAATGGTGCCGATTTTCAAAATTCGCTTTAGCTGGTGGCGCGGTTTAACGGTGTAAATGCGCGAACCGCTGAAGCCTTCGTCCATGCGGAAAATCTGGACCTCTTCACTATTGGCGAAGAGGCGCTTGATGATGTACTGCTCTTCGGGATTGCGGCGAATCGCCGTGAGATCGTTCAGGCCGATGCCTGGCTCAATGCGTGGGCTAACATCTTCGCGCGCGTAATGCGCAAAGATATCTTCCCAGCGCACAGGTAAGAAAATGTGATTGTTGATATCGTCGGCCAGATTCTCCAGCTGCGGAGAGGATTTTAGATAATGCCATGTGGCGCCGGAACGCAGCAGGTAGCGCATGGCGTCGTCGGTGCCGTTGGAAAAGACGATCAACGAAAGCAGCGGCCGGATCTCGCGCAGCTGAGTGACGAACATGGAGAGGCTTGATAGGGGATGGCTATCAGCGTCTACAAAGACAAGGTCGATTTCGTGGTCGGTGCGAACGGCTGTCAGAGCGGTGGCGAAGTCCGGCATGAGCGTAAACTGAAAGTCGGAAGCGTGGGAAAGCACGTTGAAAGGGAATTCGCCATCAGCCGTGGAGGTATTAGCCGTGATGGAAAAGGATTCACCCACACAGATTGTTTTTAGCTTCAAAATTTTCCTAAAGCTAAAACGTTTGCCCTCCGCCATTCCTTTTCTCCGTCCTGATTCCCTGTTCTTCGATTCTTTGCGTATCAAATGCCAATCCCGTGCCAGCGGTCGTCAATATCCTCATACTCAACAGACTCGCGTACCGGCAGCCACCGTTCGGCGCTCCAAAGTTCAATGTGGTTGTACATCCCGGAGAGCACGATCTCTCCATTAATACCGGCAAAGCTGCGCAGCGCCTGGGGCAAAGTGATATAGCCCATTTCGTCCGCTGCGACCAATTCAGCCGCCGAAAATAGACGCCTGCGCAGAGCACGCACCTCGGAATCGGTAATGGGTTTGCCAAGCAAGGCCTCAGCCAGCTTATTCCATTCCGCCGCAGGAAACAGCACCAGGTTTTGGTCAAAGCCGCGTGCAATTACCAGCCCGCCGTCTAGGACGGCCAAAATTTGCTGGGGCAGTGCAAATCTGCCGGCGCTGCTTACGGATTGTTTGTATTCACCCAGTAACATCACGATTTCAACGTACGCAATAATCTATTTCTCCATCAATCTGGTGGAGAGAACCGTTAATAGCCAGATAACCAGACCGCTGTGCCTGAACGATCCGGTTCATCCTATAAGACAAACTATGCAATTATGGGTACTACAAATAACTCAAAGTAAGGTTGTCGGCCGAAACGCTGGATAAGATGCCGGGAACCAAGAAGACATCGTTATGTCATGTCTGGCCTGCGGCTAATTATGTCTACTTGTTCCCTCTTTGTCAAGCAAGGAAGCATATATGGCCAGCAGATCCTGTGCGGCCTTATGCCAGGTGAAGCGACCTGCCTGGATGAAGCCTTTGTCAATCATGTCAGACGCTCGCTGCGGATCAGCCAGTACAGTGCGAATGCCTTCGCTCCAGGCTGCGGGCGAATCGGGCGAGAGCATCATGGCGGCTTCCCCACCTACTTCGGGAAGACTGGAACTGTTGGAGATAATCGCCGGCACACCACAGGCCATAGCCTCCAGCACCGGCAGGCCAAAGCCTTCATAGAGCGTAGGAAAGGCAAAGAGGGAAGCGTCGCTGTAAAGGGCAGGCAGATGTTGATCGGCGACAAAGCCCAGGAACTTTACACGATGAGCGATGCCGTGGCGTTGCGCTTCAGCCATCATGTCATCATCAAGCCAGCCTTTGCCGCCGGCAATAACCAGATTATGCGGAAATTGTTCAGCGACGGACACAAAGGCGCGGATCAACATCTGGTAGTTCTTGCGTGGCTGGACTGTTCCCACGGACAGGATGTAGGGCGTATCCTCGAGCCCGTATATGCGGCGAACGTCTTTTAGAACGGCCGTGTTTGTGACAGGAACATAGTCATTGCTGACACCGCTGTAGAGTACGGTGATTTTCTCACCAGGAACGGACCACTGCTTCTGCAAATCTTTCTTCGTGGACAGGGAATCGGCCAGAATATGGCTGGCGCGCGACACGGACCAGGGCACGACGCTGTTTAAATAACTCACCAACCTGGGTGGGAAGGTCTGCGGGAAGTGGAGAAATGAAAGGTCATGAACGGTGAGCAGCGTGGGAATATCGCCTGCGACGGGCGGCAGCACAAAATCAGGGGAATGGAAGAGTTCCAGGCCACCAGTAAAGATCTGCACGGGAAACGGAAGCCGCAGGCGGTACCAGATACGGTAAAGCCAGCGTTCTTCCAGGAAGGCAGGATGGTAGTCAATATTAGGACCTACCGGCAGAGGATCGGGGACAGGCAAATTGCGCGGCGCACGCGCCGAAAAGAGAGTGTAATGATTATCCGATTGAAGGGTGATAAGTGCACGAACCAACTCGCGGGTGTAACGGCCGATTCCGCCACCCTGGGTCAGCGCCGAAGTAACGTCAATGCCTATGCGCGACGAGGACATCAATCCACGTCATTGTAGGTCCAATAACGATTGGCAAAGAAATTCCAGAACATGACCACGACGACGGATACGGCGAGCGCAGCGTTTTCGCCGAGGCGAATGGCGTACGGCTCCAATGCTGGAATAAGCAGCATCATATTGGACAGTGGGGCATGCAGCAGGGTGATGATGGGAATTCGGATCAGGATACCGGCCAGGCTGACAAGCGCAAACATGACGAACTGCCGGCGGGTTGATTTAGACCGTGAATCAGGATAGGTCCAATAACGATTCCAGAGAAAATTGGAGATGATGGCGCAGATGAAAGAGATTGTGCCGGCAAATGTTGGCGCGAGTACGGCCGCCTGAGCAGGCGACATTCCCAGGCCTACCAGAAAGTTATTCAGCGGCGCGCCGACCTCCAACAAGTCGTGAAAGGGCCCAACGAGTAGATTGAAGACGCCAAAGTCGACGACGAATCCGATCATGCCGACGACAGCGAATTTAAGGAAGCGTTCCGCTTCCTTAGGATTTATTCCAAAGCGGCCTGAAGCCCGCGCAAAAGTGGCAATCATGCTATACGTTCGCTCTTCACAAGTCTTTCCGGCACATCTGACCGGGTATGCAAATCGCTCAATTGTAGTAATCCCAGGAGGACACCCAAATGTATATAGATATTGTTAACGTAAAGCTTATCGACAGCGTGGTGGATGGTAATCGCCGTCCACACGCCCAGCAACCCCAGGGCGATGCCTCGCAGTGGCCAATCTTCTCGTTTGAGTACGCGGAAGGTCTGCCAGAAAATCGCCGACCAGAGCAGTACATAAGCGATCAGTCCGAGGACGCCGGTTTCAGCCAGGGTGTTCAAATAATAATTATGGGCGTGGCCGAGGGCATCGGGCCAGTTGAGCAGTCTGTAGTCGCCATATGCGGCGCCATAATTACCGAAACCAATGCCAAGATACGGACGATCGCCGGCCATGTCCAGCGCTGCCTGCCAGTGGGCCAGGCGTTCCAACACGGCATAATTCTCGTCGTTGATGTCCACGCCGCGCACGTCTCCAAAGGTCAGGTCGGCGGCAAACCCACTCACGCGATCAGCTACGGTAGCCGGTAGAAGATGGGACTGGTAAAGGAAAAGGAAGCCGACGGACGCCAGCAGGAGCAGGAGAACGCCGTAGCGCAGGCGGCGCGGCCAAAAGACGACCATGATCGTCAGCCCGGCAAGAAAGCCCATCCACGCGCCGCGACTCCAGGAAAAGAGCAAACCGAGCAGCGTGGCCGCGGCGACGACGGCTGCGGCCGCGAAAGCCAGAAGCAAACACATGAAAGTCAGGCGGCGATCCCTACCTTTCGGAGGCCGCAGCCTGACCCTGCCTTGCAGCCAAAACATCAGCAGCCCAATCAGAACGCCAAGTGCGAGTAGGGCGGTCAGATTCATGAAGCCACCGAAGGGGTTGGGCTGCTCGAATGTCCCATAGGCGCGGTAGAAACGGCCGAGTACCAGGAAATGTTCCGGACCTTCACCGCGAAACATGAACTGCCAGATACCAATTACGGCCTGGCTGAGCCCGGCGACAAAGAGCATGATAAGCACCCACCCGATGCCGGGGAGCGGCGCGGCCTGTCCATCGCCGGCTTTATTTGAGCCGATTTTACTTCCCAGGTCGGTGACCATGAGCATCACGGCCGCTATCTCCAGCCATTTGATGATCTCTTTTAGGCCCAGGAGCAGATCAGGCGCGGCGAGAAGTGATAGGGCGGCTACGGCAAGAAAGAGCAGGATCGGAAGCTTCAGCGGCGTGCGTGGCAGATCGATGCGGCGATTGATTAGAAGACGGGCGATCCAGGCAGCGAGCGCGAGAAGGAGGAGAAGCTGCCCACTGTCCACAGAAAGCCCACCCAGAATAACGTTTTCAAGCGCTCCGAACGGGCCGGCGATGAGCGCCAGCGCAAGGGCAGCGAGAGGTTGAATCAAGGCCAATAAGAAGACGGCCGTGGCGGCAAAAATGGGTAGCGCAATCGTCAGCGGCGCCGCTGCGAAAAGAATCCCGATCGCCAGGGCAGCCAACAGCGCCAACGGACCGGGCCAGGAAGCTCCAAAATCCAGGAAGTTTATTGAACGCCTGGTAGGTGAAAACGTGGGCATCGTTTCAGTTTGTCCCAATTGTCGCGCAGCAACAGTAGGAAGATATTGAGGTATTTTTCCTTACGACTTGCGCCAAAAATACGCGATGTGTGCCTGCGCAGCTAAAAACGGTTACGGCCGTTCTGTTTTATCCCGAAAGAAGGCAATGGTTTTTGCCAGGCCGTCAGCCAGGTCAATCTGCGGTTCCCAGCCCAGCAGCTCGCGGGCTTTGCTGATATCCGGGCGTCGCTGCTTGGGATCATCTTTAACGCGCTCGTCTTCAGGTTGGACAAATTCGATCCTGGATGGGCTGTCGGCGATTTCAACGACGGCTTCCGCGAACTGCAAAATAGTCATTTCGTTAGGATTGCCGATATTGACGGGCAGCGCTTCGTCTGAGGCGAGCAGGCGGTAAATCCCTTCAACGAGATCCGTGTAATATTGAAAAGCGCGCGTCTGCATGCCGTCGCCGTAGACAGTGAGCGGTTCTCCCAGCAGCGCCTGTCTGATGAAGTTCGGTACAACACGGCCGTCGTTGAGGCGCATGCGCGGGCCGTAAGTATTGAAGATGCGCACAATGCGCGTCTCCAGACCGTGATAACGATGGTAGGCCATGGTCATCGCCTCGGCAAATCTTTTGGCCTCATCATAGACTCCGCGCGGGCCAATTGGATTGACATGCCCCCAATAGGTTTCGGGCTGTGGATTGACCTGAGGATCACCATAAACCTCGGATGTGGAGGCTAGAAGATAACGGGCGTTCTTGGCTTTAGCCAGCCCTAATGTATTGTGCGTGCCCAGCGAACCAACTTTCAACGTGGGTATCGGGTATTCAAGGTAATCATTAGGGCTCGCCGGCGACGCGAAATGGAGCACCGCGTCCACGGGCCCTGCGATATAGATATAATTGCTGACATCGTGTTTGATAAAATCAAATCGTTCATGGCCAATCAGGTGGGCGATATTGTCCATATTGCCGGTAATCAGATTGTCCATGCCCACGACCTGATGCCCCTCGGAGATGAAACGGTCGCTGAGATGTGATCCTAAGAATCCGGCAGCACCCGTGATAAGAACTCGCATTGGTACCTCTCTGGTTATATCTTAACAGCATCGTTCGCTGCGCTGCTCAGTGCGCTTCGTTGCTTATCGTCCGATGCCATAGTCTTGTGAGATGGAAGATTGCTTCACTGTTTGAAGCCGCATCAGCTATTGTACTTGTAGGAACGTCATGTGACTAGATAACGACGCAAACGGCCGTTGTACGTTTGGCGTACGGCCGTCCATGTTTCTGCACTTGAAATATGCCGGGTCAACTGGCAAGAAGAGTGCTGAACATGAGATGAACGGGCGCCACCCGATAAATGCCGCTGATTATACAGGGCACTTAAAAGCGGATATAATATTGGTCGGACAGAGACGAAGGCACCGAACGTGAGCCCACCTGCATTTTTTAAAAGCGGATTAAGAAGCTCCTGGAGCAGGGCAGTTCACTCCAGGCGGTGCTTTTTTTGATGCAAACCCACCCATTCCCCTATCGGAGGTAATCATGTCAAAAGAAGAACGTAAACATATCAAGGTGACATACTCGACGCTGGCCAGCCCGGACCCGCTGCTCCACGAGTATTACGAAGAGGGAGTCAAGGAAGCAAAAGCAGATTTCGGCAAGACCTATCCCCTTTTCATCAATGGCGAAGAGCGTTTTACCGAAGAAACCTTTGCCAAGGTGAGCCCCATTGATACGGATGTCGTGATGGGTTATTTTCAAAAAGGAACCGAACAGGATGCCAACGATGCGATCGCGGCGGCCAAGGCGGCCTTTCCTGGCTGGCGGGACACGCCGTGGCAAGAACGTATCGCCATCATTCGCAAAGCGGCCGATCTCATGAGCGAGCGCATTTACTATATGGCGGCAGTCATGAGCATGGAAATCGGCAAGAACCGGTTGGAAGCGCTGGGCGATGTGGAAGAAACGGCCGATCTGCTTCGCTACAACTGTGATGCCATGGAAAAGAACAACGGCTTCAGCATGCCCTTGTTATCGGAATCAGAGCACCATCACAACCGCAGCATTTTGAAGCCCTATGGCGTGTGGGTCGTCATTTCGCCATTCAACTTTCCGGGCGCCCTGGCTGGCGGACCCAGCAGCGCGGCCCTGGTAGCCGGCAACACGGTCGTGCTCAAACCGGCCACAGATACGCCGTTTACGGGCTGGCTGTTGACCGAATGCTTCCGCGACGCGGGCATTCCGGCGGGTGTTTTCAACTTTGTTACAGGCGGCGGCCGTACAGTCGGCCAAACCCTGGTCGACAATCCTGATACCGCTGGTATCACCTTCACCGGTAGCTACGACGTGGGCATGAATATATTGCGCGAATTCTCGCACAGCAAATGGCCGCGCCCAGTGATCGCCGAGATGGGTGGCAAGAACCCGACAATAGTCAGCGACAAGGCTGACCTTGACAAAGCGGCGATGGGCGTGATGCGCTCCGCGTTTGGCCTGCAGGGGCAAAAATGCTCGGCCTGCTCGCGGGTCTATGTTCATAAAGATGTGAAAGACGAATTCACCACAAAATTGCTTGAACTGACCGAGCAGATTAATATTGGCGATCCAACCATCAAAGAGAACTTCATGGGCCCGGTGGCCAATGCCAGCGCCTACGAAGATTACCAGCGCTTTGTGAAAGATCTGCGTGAAGCGGGCAATGTACTCTACGGCGGTGAGATATTGGACGATAAAGGTTATTTTGTCGCGCCAACGGTCGTCGACAACCTGCCGCTGGACCATTACCTTTGGAAGCACGAGATGTTTCTACCAATCGTGACCATCAGCGAGTTCGATGATTTTGACGATGCGATGGATAAAGCCAACGATGTCGAATACGGTTTGACAGCAGGATTCTTCAGCGAGGACGAAGAAGAGATCCAGTGGTTCCTTGACAATATCGAAGCCGGGGTTGTCTATGTCAACCGTCCCGGCGGTGCGACAACGGGTGCATGGCCAGGCTACCAATCCTTTGGCGGCTGGAAAGGCAGCGGATCGACAGGTAAAGCGGCCGGCAGTTTCTATTATGTACAGCAGTACATGCACGAGCAGAGCCAGACCGTGATTGATTGAGCGATCGATCTTGCTTACCAATTCAACAATAAAATAATGATACCAGGGGCGCTTTGTGAAGCGCCCCTACATGATTTATCTGGGAAGATGACGAGGGACACGTTACATGAATCATTCGGATAAACGCTGTTCAATGAAGGAGGCCGTCGGCCTTTACGTTGAAAATGGCAGTACGGTTGCCATTGAAGGATTTACTGCTTTTATCTGTTTCGCGGCCGCACACGAGATCATACGCCAGAAGTACCGGGACCTGACGCTGGTGCGTATGACCCCGGACCTCATTTACGATCAGATGATAGCCGCGGGTGTGGCAAGCAAACTGGTTTTCAGCTATCTCGGCAATCCCGGCGTGGGCAGCCTGTACTGCGTCAGGCGAGCGGTGGAAAAAAGCATTCCCATGCCTCTGGAAATCGAGGAATACTCACACTTCGGTATGGTAGGTCGCTATATCGCGGGAGCCAGCAACCTGCCGTTTTTCCCACTGCGCAGCTATACAGGCAGCGATCTACCCAGGGCGAACCCAAAGATTCAGTTTGTAAAGAGTCCTTATGGCGACGAGGAAATCGCCGTCGTACCACCCATCAAGCCGGACGTGGCCTTTATTCATGCCCAGCGTGCCGATACGCAGGGTAACACCCAATTGTGGGGCCTATTAGGCATGCAAAAGGAGGTTGCATTTGCCGCGAGGCATGTCGTTGTGGTCGTGGAAGAAGTCGTTGACGAGGACATCATTCGCCGAGATCCCAACCGCACATTGATACCGGGTCTTGTCGTCGATGCCGTCGTACATGAACCGTTTGGCGCACACCCCAGCTATGTGCAGGGTTATTATGACCGCGATAATGCCGAATACCTGGCGTGGGATGAAGTGTCACGCGACCAGGCAGCTACCGAAGCCTGGCTGGATGAATGGGTCTATGGCGTGGCGGATCGCCAGGCGTATTTGGAGAAGCTGGGAAAAGAACGACTTGAAAAGCTGGATGCTGGGAAGTTACAGTCTGAAGCGGTCAATTACGGCCGCTACGGTTAACAGTCAGCATCCGCAAGAACAAGCGGCAGCAGTCGTGGAAAAGTTCTATTTAGAGCCGGAAGAACATCGTACCCGCCGTGGTATGTGGTATGTTTTGCTGGCATCGGTCCTGTGGGGTACGACAGGTACGGCGCAGGCAGTTGCTCCGGAAGGTGCGCAGCCGTTGACCGTGGGATTTATGCGCCTGTTACTGGGCACACTGGTTTTGATCATGATCGCCGCCCGCCAGGGGCATCTAGCCAGCCTGAAGCATTGGCGCGACTGGCCTCTGCGCACGACCGCGCTGGCTTCGATCGCCATCGCCGCTTACCAGCTCTTCTTCTTTGCCGCCGTTGCTCGTACCGGAGTCGCCGTGGGCACTATCGTGGGAATAGGCAGCACGCCAATTGCCGCAGGAATACTCACTTATGTGGCGTTCCGGGCTTTCGCGGGCAGAAGATGGTTTATATCCACACTCCTGGCTCTTGCCGGCTGCACGCTGCTCATCATGGCCGGCGGAAACATACGCGTTAATGGCCCGGGCATCTTGCTGGCCATGTCGGCCGGCTTTAGTTACGCGCTGTACACCTTGCTCACCAAGGAGCTTCTGGAAAGGCAGCCTCGCGGCGCCGTGCTCTCCGTCACATTTTTCTTCGGCTCGATGTTGATGCTGCCGATTTTGCTGTTTGGTGATTTTAGCTGGCTGGCAGAACCGGGCGGCAAGCTGGTTGCACTGCACCTGGGGATTATCACCGTCGGCGTGGCCTACTCTTTGTACGCCATGGGGCTGAGTATTATCTCAGTCGCCGCGACTGCGACGCTGACGCTGGCCGAGCCGTTGACGGCCGGTCTATTAGGCATCTTTGTTCTGGGCGAAGAATTGAGCGGCATGGCCCTGGCAGGCATCGTGCTTCTTTTCACCGGCCTGGTTTTTCTCGTGTGGCAGCCATCCAAATCCGCTGCTACATCCGCAATACGAAATCCAAAATCACCATTTGAGAAAGGGGATATTTAGTGGATTACTCGAAAAACGAATTAATGATCGTCAGCGCATCGCGCGCGCTCCGAGGTAGCCGGGTAGTATTTGTCGGCGTCGGCCTGCCAAATATCGCTTGCAATCTCGCGCGGCGCAGCCATTCGCCGGAGATGGAACTGGTATATGAGAGCGGCGTGTTCGGCGCACAGCCGGCGCGCCTGCCCCTGTCCATCGGCGATCCGACGCTGGTCAGCGGCGCTACATCTGTTACGAGTATGGCCGACCTGTTCATGTATTACCTGCAAGGGGGACTGGTTGACGTAGCGCTGCTTGGCGGCGCACAAATCGATCGCTTCGGAAATTTGAATACGACAGTAATCGGCGATTATGACAGACCGAAGGTGAGGCTTCCGGGATCAGGCGGCGCCTGCGAGATCGCGATCAATGCGAAAAAGATCTTCATGATCATGCGCCTGAAGCGGCGCGCCTTTGTTGATAAAATTGATTTTCTGACCAGTCCCGGACATTTAGAAGGCGGAAACAGCCGCGAAAGGATGGATTATCCCGGAGCGGGACCGAACCTGGTAATCACCGACCGGGCGCTGTTCAGCTTTGACAATCCCGAACGGGAAATGATGCTGGTGGAGCTCGGTCCCGGAGAAAGCGTGGAATCAATTCAAGAAGAAGTTGGTTGGGATCTGCGCGTTTCTGAAAAACTCAAGGATATGCCGCAGCCGGAAACGGCCGACCTGGCAATCATTCGCGAGCAGTTAGATCCAACTGGTATGTATCGCTAACAGAGGAGGCGGGAAAGCACATGACGGTATTCCCGTAATAAGACATGCGTTACGCACATCCACAGGGACACGTATTTTATCGGAAGATGGAGTATGCCCGGCCGATGATCGAGCGAGGCGAGGGCATTTACCTGTACGACGTCGACGGCAAACAGTATATTGATGGGTCGGGCGGCCCGCTGGTTGTCAACGTCGGGCACGGCCGGCGTGAAGTTATCGAGGCCATGGAGGAACAGCTTAATTCCGTGGCATACGTCCATGCAATCATGTTCACGAGCAAGCCGCTGGAGCGTTACGCCGAAGAACTCGCTGGCATTGTACCCATGCAGCAGCCGCGTTTCTATTTCCTCAGCAGCGGCTCGGAAGTAGTGGAAGGGGCCATCAAACTGGCGCGGCAGATACAGATGGCGCGCGGTGAAAGTGAACGGAATATCGTGATCAGCCGCTCAATGAGCTATCACGGCATGACCCTGGGAGCGCTTGCCGTAAGCGGCCGTCCGGGATTACGGACCCCCTACCTGAGTATGCTGCATAATATGCCGCGCATTCGCCACCCATACCCTTATCGCTTTCCCGCCGGCGGTAAGGAACTCGCAGACAGGTTAGAAGAATCCATTCTTGCCTATGGGGCAAGGAACATAGCTGCCTTCATCGCCGAACCGATCAGCGGCGCCAGCCTGGGCGCGGCCGTGCCGCCAGAGGATTATTGGCCGCGTATCCGCCAGATTTGTGATGAGTACGGTGTGCTGCTGATCGCTGATGAAGTCCTGGTAGGTATGGGTCGTACCGGACGGTGGTGGGGACTTGAGCATTGGGATGTCACGCCTGATATTCTCGTTACTTCGAAAGGGGCAGCCGGCGGTTATTTTCCCCTCGGATTCATTGCTGCAAACGGGGCGGACATCGACCTGCTGCAAGCCAAATTAGGCGATTTCAACCATGGCGGTACATTCAGCCATCACGCGGTTGGTGCGGCGGCTGGTCTGGCGACGCTACGCATCCTGCAGAAGGAAAATCTGCTAGAAAACGCCGCGTCCTCAGGCGCGTATCTCGGCGAGAGCCTCCATAAGGCCCTCGGTGGGCACCCGCATGTGGGCGATATCAGGGGCCGCGGCCTGTTCTGGGGAATTGAGCTTGTGGCCGATCGCGCCTCCAAGAAACCATATCCGGTTAGCCAAAAGGTCGCCTGGCACATCTTCCAGCGTGCGTTTGACGCCGGACTGGTAGTCTACTACTCGCAAGGCTGTGCGGATGGGGTTAATGGCGACATCGTCATGCTGGGTCCGCCGCTGATCATTAATCGGGAACAGATTGATAAGATGGTAGATATCCTGGCAGCGGCCGTTCAGGCGGAGCTAGGCAGCCTCATTGCATAATGTCCTATAATGAAGCCATGAACGAAAAACGCGTAACGATTCTGGATATCCAGAAGAAAAAAGAGATAGGCGAGCCAATCTCGATGGTGACAGCTTATGATTTTCCTTCAGCTCAATTGGTTGACGCGGCCGGGATCGATTTGATTCTGGTCGGCGACAGCCTGGGCATGGTCGTGCTTGGTTACGACAGCACAGTTCCGGTGACGATGGACGAGATGCTCCATCACTGCCGGGCGGCAGCTCGTGGTACAAAACGAGCCTTTCTTGTCGGCGATATGCCTTTTATGTCTTACCAGGCGGATGTCACTGAGGCGGTGCGAAACGCAGGCAGGTTCATGAAAGAGGGCGGCATGGACTGTGTTAAGCTGGAAGGGGGCAGCGAAAGGGCAAAGACCATCACGGCCATTGTAGACGCAGGCATTCCCGTTCAGGGGCACATTGGCCTGACGCCGCAAAGCACGGCGAAGTTGGGTGGTTACCGTGTGCAGGGAAAAACGGCCGCGGCTGTCAGCAAGCTGGTTGACGATGCGCTGGCGCTGCAAGATGCCGGCTGTTTCAGTATTGTACTGGAAGCCGTGCCGGAAGCTGCGGCCAATCGCGTTACGGAGCGATTGGATATTCCGACGATAGGCATTGGCGCCGGTGCAGGCTGCGACGGCCAGGTACTTGTATTTCATGATATGCTGGGCATTCATGACATGAGACTGCCGCGTTTTGTCAAGCAATATGCCCATTTGCGGGAGACGATTATCGAAGCCCTGGGAACGTATAATCGGGAAGTGAAGTCACGATCATTTCCCGCGGAAGAACACACGTACCCAATGAAACCCGAAGAAGAGGCCCTGCTGCTTGACGACGAAGAATAGCGATTATATGCCGCCCGTCACCATTATCGGCAGCGGCGCGCTGGGCTCGCTGTTCGCCGCGTTCCTTGAGCCGCACTGCGATGTAAGCATGCTCAGCCACTGGCCGGAACAGATTGAAGCGATTCGCTCTGACGGCCTGGCATGCCAGGACACCGACGGCCAAAGAACGCGGCACGACATTGCGGTGACCAACGATGTGCGTGAGCTGGCGCCGGTGCGACTGGCGCTCGTTCTGGTCAAATCCTACCAGACAGCACGTGCAGCATTTGAGCTGGCGCCGGTGCTGGCGGCCGACGGCGTGGCCATCACTTTGCAGAATGGGCTGGGAAACTACGAAATATTGGAAAAGGCGCTGGGATACGGCCATGTCGCGCAGGGAGTTACGGCGCAGGGGGCAACGATGCTTGGCCCCGGCCACGTGCACCACGCCGGTCATGGACTAACGAACATTGCCGGCCTTGCAGGAAAAAACCGGCTGTTGGGCGATTTTATCGACCTGCTGAACAGGGCGGGATTGAAGGCAGCACTCGCCTCAGATGTAACGAGTCTGCAGTGGGGCAAGTTAGCCGTTAATGCCGGAATCAACCCGCTTACGGCGATTCTGGGTGTTAAGAACGGCTATCTGTTGGAACATGAGCCGGCAAGAAGTGTTATGTGCGCCGCGGCATTGGAGGTGGAAAAGGTGGCGCGAACAATGGGGATTTCGCTCCCGTATGACGATGTTATTACTTGGGTTTTAGAAGTGGCGCATGCGACGGCCGACAATGTTTCTTCGATGCTGCAGGACGTGCTGCGCGGCGCGCAGACGGAGATAGACGCCATTAACGGCGCGGTGGCCAGCTACGGGAAGCGAAGCGGCGTACCGACCCCTGTAAATCTTGCCCTTTGGCGGGCAGTGAAGAATTTAGGCGGCAGGTCGGCGGACGACGATACTGACAGACTCTTGAGCAAGCTGCTAGACGTCATTGATGCGGCGTAAAAGATAGCGTTATCCCTGGGGCGCACAATTGCGCTTGTGGGAATAACGCGGCTGACAGAGAAGAGAAGGCTATGATTGTTACGGATTCAATTGAGGAAGTTCGCAAGATCCGCAAGGAAGACATGGCCCTGTCGTGGGGGCTGGTGCCGACGATGGGTTATCTGCATGACGGGCATTTATCGCTGGCCAGGCAGGCGCGTGAGGAGAACGACCGCGTGGCGTTCACTATCTACGTCAACCCTACGCAGTTTGCGCCGGAAGAGGATCTGGACAGCTATCCGCGCGCTCTGGAACGGGACCTGGCGCTTCTTCGTGAAGAAGGCGTCGATCTTGTGTTCACGCCTTCAGATGAAACAATGTATCCGGATGGTTTCCAGACCTTCGTTACCGTGACAGACAAAACCAGACTGTTAGAGGGCGCGTCGCGCCCAACTCACTTTCAGGGCGTCACGACTATCGTGGCCAAACTGTTCAATATCGTGCAGCCGGCGAGGGCATATTTCGGACAGAAAGATGCCCAGCAAACGGTCGTGCTGAAGCAGATGGTAAGAGACCTGAATTTTGATGTGCAGATGGTGATCTGCCCGATTGTGCGCGAGGAAGATGGGCTGGCGCAGAGTTCACGCAACCAGTATCTGACGGCCGAACAGCGCGCGGGTGCGACTGTACTTTATCGCGCCTTGCAGCGGGCAAAAGAGGCGTTTGAAGATGGAGAACGGGATGGCGAAAAACTGCGAG
The DNA here is from genome assembly GCA_046259725.1 of Promineifilaceae bacterium (SeqCode). GTDB lineage: Bacteria > Chloroflexota > Anaerolineae > Promineifilales > Promineifilaceae > JAACFF01. The sequence continues at coordinate 17,209 of JBJYWZ010000031.1, forward strand.
AATTGATGCGCGATCTCATCGCAGAGGAGCCTTTGGCCGGGATTGATTACGTGAGTGCAGCAGATCCGCTGACACTGGTAGAACTGGACGAGATTACGGGCGACGTGCTGCTATCGATGGCCGTGTTCTTCGATAAAACGCGTCTGATCGATAATTTGCTGCTCGTCGCGCGGTAAATCCGCGGAAATTAATCGACGTTGGCATCGAACGAGCCATCGGAAATGCGGACTTCGATGGCATCCCCTGTTTTAATATGCGAAATGCTGGTGATGATCCGACCTTCTTTGTGCCGGACAATGGCGTAGCCGCGCTTGAGCGTTGACAGGGGGCTTACAGCCTGCAGATGCTCGGTTGACCCGGTGACCACAGCCTGGGCGCGTTCGATGGTGCGGCCGACAGCGTTTTCCATGCGCATTTGCAGCGCATCTATTAGCTGCAGGTAACTATCAAGTTGTGCGACGGGACTGAGATAGGAAAGCGACTGCCTCTGCGCTGCGAGTTTCCAGCGCGCCTGTTCAATCTGATTTTCGGCCAGGGCGGCGAGCCGCTTTCTTGTCGCGTCGAGCGCCGGCAGAAGTTCGGACAGATCGGGGACGGCCAGTTCAGCGGCGGCGGAAGGTGTCGGCGCGCGCATATCGGCGACAAAATCGGCAATTGTGAAGTCCGTTTCGTGGCCGACGCCGCTGATAATAGGATGGCGAGCCGCAAAGATTGCCCGCGCGACCCCTTCGTCATTGAAAGCCCATAAATCTTCGATCGATCCGCCGCCGCGAGAAACGATGATCAGATCGACATCATCACGGCCGTCCAGCCACTGCAGCGCCCGAACGATCTGCCGCGGAGCTTCTTCCCCCTGCACGAGGGTCGGCGCCAGCAGCACGTTGACCAGCGGGTCGCGTCGGTGCAGGACATTCAAAATATCCCGTAGGGCGGCCGCGTCTGCCGAAGTCACCAGTCCGATTTTGCCGGGAAAAGCGGGGAGCGGCTTTTTGTGTTCAGCATCAAAAAGTCCCTCGGCCGCCAGCATCTCTTTAAGCCGTTCAAAGGCCAACGCCAGACCGCCGCGTCCTTCCGGTTCCATGCGGTCGGCATATAGCTGGTAGACGCCGGAAGCTTCATAGACTGAAATACGGCCATGTACGACCACTGCGTCGCCCTCCTGAGGGTCGAAACGTAAGCGCTCCGCCGATGTCCGCCACATCACGCATTTCAACTGCGCTTCTTCGTCCTTGAGCGTGAAATAGATATGCCCCGATCGAGCGCGTGTGAAGTTGGAAATTTCGCCGGCGACCTCCAGATCTCGCAGGCGGAAATCGATATCAAAGAGTTCTTTGATATAACTGGTCAGCTCGCCGACGGTCCAGATCTCACTGCCGCCAGATTCAAAGTCAAGAAATCCCACGATGTTCCTCACTGGCGCTGCCGCCAACAGGCAGCATCCATGTTATGCATCCTGTAGCGCGCGCCAGTCATCATACGGCGGCACATCCTCGCCCACGGAGTAGAAAAAGAAATAAGCGCCCATCGGGCCCAAGTATTTAAACCTTTTGCTGAAATCTTTGGCGCGTCTGTAGTAATCGTGATCGGCCGTTGAGCGCAAATAGTCCTTCATGGAACCATAATCGTCGACCAGAGCCTGACAGGTGCGTGCATTGGCAATGGTAGCCTCAATTTTACGGGCATTGCGTACGATGCCTTTGTCTTCAAGAAGGCGTTCGATATCACGATCACTAAAACCCGCGACGGTATCAATATCAAATCCGGAAAAAGCGCGTTTGAAATCGGGCCATTTCTGGCGGATCACCTGCCAGCTAAAGCCTGCCTGAAAGACAGCCTGCGTGATCTTTTCAAAATAGCCGGCATCGTTTTCGGGGACGGCGCGCGGCGGAATTTCAAACTGGGGCATGGAAATCACCTTCGCTATTGGAATTTGGCCGAGCCATCAGGTGACCCGGTAACTGGATTTTAAGTAAGTGTTGCGCTGCAAGCAAGGGCAGGTGTAGATTGATTTGCTCATAGGCCCATGCTAAAATTGCTCAAGTCAATACCTAAAATGTTACTGGAGGTAACTGCTGAATAGTCTTGATCTGGCACACGTACTTGTTGACACCATCGTCGACAAAAAGGGGAGCGATATACTTCTGCTTGATATCCGCGATCATGCGGTCTTCGCCGACTACTTCCTGATCTGTAACGGAGAGAATGAGCGCCAATTGAGAGCCCTGGCTGATAACGTGGCGCTCGACGCCAAGAACGATGCACAGATCATGCCAATGGGCATTGAGGGCGAACCGTCATCAGGCTGGGTTCTAGTCGATTTCGGCGATCTAGTCGTACACCTGTTTTCACCGGAGCAGCGTAATTACTACCGCCTTGAGGATATCTGGGATCAGGCCAACGTGGTGATGCACATTCAATAAGCGGAGAGCGCCGGGTAACAGTGCAGACCTATCGCCTATATAACCACAAAGACACCAGGGCACGCGGTTGACGACATTATCCGGCGCCTTGACGTCTCTGTGTTTGTTTTTTCTTACTCGCGAATCCAGGGCTCCGTAACGCGGTTCCATTCCACAATCTCGTCCTCGTCAAAAAAGAGATTGACTTCATTGATTCCGTTCTCAGGACTGTCTGATCCGTGAACCAGGTTACGGCCTACTTCCATACCGAGATCGCCACGAATCGTGCCCGCAGCGGCTTCCACCGGTTTCGTGGCCCCTATTGTGTTGCGGGCGGCAAGAATGGCATCATTACCTTCCCAAGCCATGGCCACGACCGGGCCGGAGGTGATATAGGCGACCAGACCCTCATAAAACGGACGCCCCTCGTGAACCGCATAATGCTGCCGTGCCAATTCTTCCGACATCTGGACGAATTTCATGCCGATTAGTTTGAGGCCGCGGCGTTCGAAACGGCCGATTATCTCGCCCATCAAACCGCGCTGTACGCCGTCAGGTTTTACCAATATAAGTGTACGTTCCATGTCTTCTC
>JBJYWZ010000032.1:0-3323 GCA_046259725.1 Promineifilaceae bacterium (SeqCode)
ACGGCCGATCAATACGTGCGTTCCTGGCAGCGCCGCGGCGGCTTCCACCAGCCGGACGCCGTTGACTATGATGCCTTGCTGGACGAATTCGATATGATCGCCAAGGTGGACAGCGGGGCAATTGATGAATTCTGGCTTTTTGCTTTCCCCTACGCGGGCTACTACGAATCGATCATGGCCGGGCCGGGCGCTTTTTGGTGCAACGCGCCGCCTCTGGCCGGTACCGGTGACGCCTCACGCCGTTTTATCATCATGGGCTTTAATTTCGAGCGCGGTGTGGGTGAAATGCTGGAAGCGTATGGTCATCGCGCTGAATCGATCATGGAGCGCGTCTTTCGCGACAGGCGCGGGGACCAGAATTTGTGGCACCGCTTCATCCGCACCGATAAGAGCCATCCCGGCCGCGCCGAAGTAGGCAATATTCACTTCGCGCCCAACAGCGCGCGCGACTACGATTGGGGTAACCCCACCCCGGTCCCTACGCGCGCACCCAACTGGCTTAATTTTCCGGATCTGGAAGGTGTGGCCCAACCTTTAACCATGTCTGACTGGGGGCGCGGGGACATTCGCGGGCATCACAAGTGGTGGTTCAAGCACCTGCCGCACGTGCAGGGCGAAGCGGGGGGCATCGCCTACAACTGGTGGCAGTACATCGTCGATCCCAATCTGGTCTAAAGTGAAGGCTGTTGTCACGGCCAGCCACGGCAGAAAAATGACAGGCCTTTAAGCTCCTCGACAACATGGTTTAATAATGGTATTGTATGGTAGTTGTATTTCTACTTGTCCCATCTGGACGAACCACAAAAGCCATAGGAGGTCGCAATGTCTGTAGAAAGCACACGTAAGGTGATGGAGCGTTATATCGGCGCCGAGCATGGGGATGTGAGCGATATGTCCGATGATGTCGTATTTACCATTATGAGCACGGGACAGGAGCACAAGGGCCCGGAGGCCATTTTGGGGATGCTCAACTACTTCTACCGCGTGGCCTTCGATGCAACGGCCGAGACAACAAATATGATTGTCGCCGACGGCCAGTGCTGTCTGGAAGCGATGTTCAAAGGCAAGCATATCGGCGAGTTCGCCGGCGTTCCCGCGACCGGGGAAGAAGTCACTGTGCCATTGTGCGTGGTTTATGATCTGGAGAATGATCAGATCAAGCGTGGCCGGGTCTACTTTGAAGTCCCGGCATTTCTCGCCCAGGTAGGGGCGGTGCCGGGATAAACTGACGAACTTCTATTGGCGTCTAGAGGAACTATATAACTGCTGCGCCAGCTTTTCTATCGTGCCGCGCAACGCCAGCTTTTCCAGCCATTCGTCTGGAATATTCGTCGCTCCATAACAAGCGCCCGCCAGCTGCCCGTAAACGGCCGCCGTGGTGTCCGCATCGTCGCCCAGGTTGGCCGCCAGCAGGCAGCCCTCGCGGAAATCACTGCTGTGATAGAAGGCCCATAAAGCCGCCTCCAGCGATTTGACCACGTAGCCACTGCCGCGTATATCGGGAGGATGCCGTTCTTTGTATGAGCCGGCAGCGATTTCATTAATTTCGGCCGTGGCCAGGGGATGGGCCTGCCAATATGCAGGCACAGGAGCGTAGTGAGAACTGAGCAGTGAGACTTTATCAACACCCTGCAGCGCGCCGGCAATCAGGCCGCCGAAATAACGGCAGGCGTCAAGGCAGGTAGCGGCGCCGTGAGTCGTTCGCGAACTTTTCGCTGACTGTTCGATTGCCTGAGCAGGATCGAGGGCGTAAAACATTGGCACGGGAGCCAGGCGCATGATCGATCCATTGCCTGCTGAATAGAGGGATGCAGAGCCCGCAAAGGGATTGCCGTTCTCCTGATAACTGTGCAGGGCGCTCCTGACCGTATTGCCAATGTCGAAGCACACACCGGTGCTGCTCAGATGGCCGTCCCGGTACCAGCGCAGATAACGATCCATCTGGTCAGCGGCGTCAAAGCCCTGTTTCTCGACGAGGCTTTCGGCCAGGCATAAGGCCATTGACGTATCATCGGTCCATTGACCTGCCCGCAGATCAAACGGGCCGCCGCCCACCATGTCGTCGATCGAATCGAATGATCCCGGTGCCATAAATTCCAGTGTTGTTCCCAGGGCATCAGCCGCAGCCAGTCCCAGCAAACTGCCCAGGTAGCGATCCATCCTATCCATGGCACAGATCTTACTCCCGCTGTTGCGTCATGGCCATCTTGTATAAACATAGCCGGCACTCTGCCATTTCGATAAGGGAAGCGACGGTACCTGGCGGCTTACGCTGTGGCGTCTTTCAGGGCCTGAACGGCTGTTTCCTCAGCATTGTGAATGGCCAAAATCTGTTCAGCCAGGCGCGTGCGAAAATCCTCTACTTCCGCCTGCATCAGCGGAAAATCACTCTTTATTGAGTCGCCAATCTCATCCAGTCGATTGTTGATCGCCTCAATCTCTGCCAGGGCCGCACCGCCTTGCTCCAGGAACAGCGTGTGCCTGCGCAGCATGAGCCTGCGGCTCTCGGCGAAAGGCTGGACATCTTCCGGCAGCAGAAAGTCGGGCAGTTTCTGCCAAGCCTTCGCCGCGGCGCGGAACTTTTCGGCGGCTTCGTTGAGCGCGGGTTGGTCGAGCAGAACGGCCGCTTCGTCCAGGAAGTCGGCGTACATACCGCGTTCGGCATCCTGCTCCGTTCCCTTGCCGAAGAGACAAGAAAAATTGTAGGCGGAAGTCAGCCCGGCATACATGGGCAGTCCAGCGGGGAACTGCTTCTCCCAGCTCAGTCGCTGTTTGGGACTGGTCAGCATTCTGGCCCAGAACTGGTAGGCGTTAAGGCCGAAGTTGTTTTTCGAGCCCTTGGGTGGTTTCTCTGTATAGAGCTGGATCGTATCGCAGATGCCCAGACGAACGGCCGAGGTCAGCTTTTCTTCAACCGGCGCATCCAGCGTCAGCAGGCGGTTCTTGATCTTTTTTATGCGGCTGCGCGCGGCCGTGAATGCTCCGGTCGTGACCGCCAGCGGAACCCTGGCACGGTCGGCGATAAACACCGTATTTTCTTCAGGCTCGTAGCCGTAGACGACCAGCGGGAAAGCGCCCCACATGCCCTCATCCCGGGGCAGGACGTTGTAGGGAAGGCTCCACATATCGGCCCAGACAATGGCTGGCTGTCCACCTTCCAAGGTATCAATAAGAATATTCTCTGCGCGCTCCGGTTTGGCCGTCTGTTCAAGATACTGCACAACGCCCAGCCTGGAGAGCATCTTATCCAGGGGATCGAAGGTGTTGCGCGTGAGGATATTGCACTGTGGGTCATATCCTTCATAAAGGAAGGTGAAATAACC
>JBJYWZ010000033.1:0-3154 GCA_046259725.1 Promineifilaceae bacterium (SeqCode)
CGAGGTTATTGACCGGCGCAGCGGCGCAGGTGGTGTTGTCGCCTGCGTCGATGGCGTTGCTGCCGGCCAACAAGGCGTGAGTTAAGGTGGGGCCCCCGTTGTCGGCCAGCGTGGGAACGAAATTGGTGACGGCGGCGGCGCTGATGGCCGAGCACGGGAGGGTGGCAAAGTCATCAGTGAGGTTTGAAGCGCCGTTGAATCCGCCGCCATCAAAATCTGCACAATCCCCACCGCTTGTGCTGTTGGTGATGATGGAATTATTGAGCGTGACAGTACCGGATGCCCTGTACACGCCGCCGCCTTCCCGAGATGCGCCATTGCCGCTCAGCGTGCTGTTCGTGAGCGTGAGGTCTCCGCCACCGCCGATATAGACTCCGCCGCCATCCCCATCAGATGCGCTATTGCCGCTTAGCGTGCTGTTCGTGAGCGTGAAGTCTCCGCCACCGCCGATATAGGCGCCGCCGCCAGAGCGGGCCGTATTGCTGCTCAGCGTACTGTTCATGATCGTGAGGGTCCCGGCGCTGGTCACGCCGCCGCCAAAGCGAGCCGTATTGCCGGTAATGGTGCTGCGATTGATCGTAAGCGTTCCAGCATTGTAGATGCCGCCCCCACTGCTAGAGGAGGTGAAACCGTTCTGCACCGTGATCTGGTTGATGGTCAAATCGCCGGTATTGGCAACATAGAATACGCGCCGGGCGTCGTTGCCACTTACGAAGAACCCGCCGCCTTCCAGCGTGATTTCGGACGTGATTTGCGGTAGAGCCGCACTCAGCGTGATGTCCGCATCCAGTCCGAGGGTGTCTGCGCCCGGATTGGCATTGGCCCAGTTGATACAGTTGTCCAGTTCGGTGGTGTCGGAGATCGCGAGCGGCGTCGGGCAGAGAAGCTGAGCGACTTCGACCGCGCCACTCGTACAAGCCGTGCCGGCATTGATCGGGCGCGTACTACCGATTTGATCGGTCGTTGTGCTGTTACAGGCCAGCGTCACGCCGTTGTTGTTGATGATTGTCCCGTTCGGGATCGCGCCAATCGCATCGCTCGGATCGGCCGGTGTGTGAACTTGATTGCCAGGGCCAGTGCCGGTTAACGCGCCCAGGTTGAGGGTGGCATTATCCGCCGATCCCGTGCCCGTGAAGCCGCACGATGCATCATCCGACAGGTTGTAGCCGTTGTCAGTCATGGTGCCCGAACAGTTTGCACCGCCGGGGCCTGTATCCATGATGACACCCGCCAGATAGACCGTGCCATCATTATAGATGCCACCACCTGCGACAGCGTTGTTGCCGTTGAAGGTGGTGTGGGTCACTGTCGCTGTACCGCCGCCGTTGTAGATGCCGCCGCCGCCCTCACCCGTATTGGCGCTATTGGCGGAGAATGTGCTGTTAGTCACGATCAGCGTGCCGCTGGCATTGTAGATACCACCGCCATCGATTGAGCTGTTGCTGGAGAACGTACTGTTGGTCACGGTCAGCGTACCGCTGTCGCTGTAGACGCCGCCGCCTGCGTTTGCGTTGTTATTTGAGAACGTGCTGTTGGTCACGGTCAGCGTACCGTTGAAATTGACGATGCCGCCGCCAATCGTTTGGTTCCCATTCTGCACTGTGATCTGGTTGACAGTCAGATTGCCCGTACTGGTGACCTCGAAGACGCGGTAGGTACTCGCGCCATCGACGGTGTAGCCCGCGCCTTCCAGCGTGATTTCGGACGTGATCTGCGGCAGGGTTGTGCTTAGCGTGATGTCCGCGCCCAACGTGATCGTATCCAGGCCCGCGCCGTTGGCGTTCGCTTCGGTGATGCAGCCGGCTAGCTGCGTTTCATTCGTAACCGTCGCGGGCAGGAGACACGGCGGCACCACTTCAACCGCGCCGCTCGTGCAGGCATCGCCGCCATAGATCGGGCGCGTGCTACCGATTTGATCGGTCGTTGTGCTGTTACAGGCCAGCGTGACCCCGTTGTTGTTGATGGTGGTCCCGTTCGGGATCGCGCCAATCGCATCGCTCGGATCGGCGGGTACATGGACTTGTTGTCCGGGACCGGTTCCGGTCAATGCACCCAGGTTCAGGGTAGCATTATCCGCCGATCCCGTACCCGTGAAGCTGCAAGACGCGTCATCCGACAGGTTGTAGCCATTGTCGGTCATGGTGCCGGAACAGTTTGCGCCGCTGGTGCCTGTATCCAAAATTACCCCGGCCAGATAGACCGTGCCGCCGCCATCAATACTATTGCCAGCGGTAGCAGCTGTATTCCCAGAGAACGTAGTATAGGTGACTGTCAACATTCCGCTATTGGAAATGCCACCCCCATAGCCACCAATACCGCCGTAACTAACGGTGTTGCCAGAGAAGGTGCTGTGGGTCACCGTCAGCGTGCCGTCAGAGCGGTTGTAGATGCCACCACCGTAGCCACCAACGCTATTGCCAGAGAAGGTTGAATTGGTCACTGTTAGCGTACCGCGGTTATAAATGCCACCGCCATAGCCAGCTCTAACGACATTGCCAGAGATGGTCGTATTGGTCACTGTCAGTGTACCGGCATTGTAGATGCCGGCGCCGTTAACGCTCACGTCAGTATAACCGTTCTGCACGGTGATCTGATTGACGGTAAAGTCGCCCGTACTCGTGACCTCGAAGACGCGGTAGGTGCTTTCTCCATCCACGTAGTAACCCGCGCCTTCCAGCGTGATTGCGGACGTGATCTGCGGTAAGTCTGCGCTCAACGTGATGTCTGCGCCCAATGTGATCGTGTCCGGGCCCGCGCCGTTGGCGTTCGCTGCGGTGATGCAGTCGGCCAGCTCTGTTGCAGTCGTGACTGTCGCGGGCAGCGTACAGCTTTGTTGGAGCAAGGGCGCCGCATCGACACGAATCGGCTGTATCCCGGCATAGGCCAGCAGGCCTAAACAGAGAACACAGGCGATCAGCAGTCGTTGTTTCAGGGTGGAAATGCTCATCATTGGTCCTTTACAGGGGCTAACAGAAGACTTTGAGCGAATCATCCTTTATTCTCCTTCTAAACCTCTTTTGCGAGACTTCTTCATCATTTTCAATCCTCTTTAACAGTCGGGAAACATGACACGCCATATAGATGAATTAAGGTGCCGGGTCAGTCGCTGAAAAGGTCCGCATGCCCATCCCCGCCTTCGCGGGGACGAGTCTCG
>JBJYWZ010000034.1:0-2617 GCA_046259725.1 Promineifilaceae bacterium (SeqCode)
GCGTGAGGATATTGCACTGTGGGTCATATCCTTCATAAAGGAAGGTGAAATAACCTATCGCAGCGCCGCCGCTCACGCCGAGCAAAAAGGCTTCGCTGAAAGGTTGACCCGTATGCGGCGCAATAAAGCCGCGCTGGGCGAAGAAGTTGCGTACCGAACCGGTCTCCCAATGTAACCCTGAAAACTGACCGTAATTGGCGATCGTCGGCATAATTCTGTTTCTCCCTATTACAGACAGCTTATGGAGATAGCACATCTATCTCTTTTCTCTATCTACATAGGGACAGTTTAGCGCAGAATTGATCGTTTGTGGGGCAGAAGAGACATAGTATGCAAAAAGTGGGATCCTATTCCAGTATTGTTGTTTCGTTCAAGGCCACGGGCCACATCAACACGCTATTGGTGGGCAGATTGTTGTTGCGTGATTGGCCGCAGCCACTTGGTGGGCAGTATGCTTAATAAGGGCAAAGCAACCATGGCGATGAGGATAATGTTTGAAATGCTGTCCTGGGTGACAAACTCCACACCTTCCTCAACAACATGCGGCAGTGCCAGCAGTCCTGCCTCGTGAAACTCGTGCAGGCTGCCCGCCGCCAGGCGTACAGCCAGGATCAGCAGGACAATGCTGGTAACGGTGAAAAACCAGCGCAAGTTGATGCGCAGGCTGCCCCTGATAATGAGGACGCCGAATAGAACGGCCAGTGCCAGGCCGGCCAATCCGCCGATGATGCTGACAAGGCTGGCCGTGTTTGTCAATGAAAATGCAGCCAGAAAAATCACTGTCTCGATGCCTTCGCGGAAGATCATCACGAAGACAAAGAACAGCAGTGCCAGGCCGTAGCGCCGGCTGTTCTGCGCCATGTCATCACGCGTGATAACATCACGCGTGATCTCGTCCAGCCGTCCTTCGATCTGCGTCTTCATACCTTTGGATGAGCGCCACATCCAGATCACCAGGCTGGCAACCAGCACGGCAGCGATGGCATAGAGGATCCCTTCCATCACCTCGCTTTCGGGGTCCAACCCGATACGGCTGAGGCCGAAGGCCCCCAGAATGCTGGCTGATAATGCCAGGCCCAGCCCGGCATAAACCCAGCGATCAAGCTCCGAACGCCCGGTTCGGTTCAGATAAGTTATCACGAGCGCGATAATCAGCGCGGCTTCCACCCCTTCACGTAAGGTAATCACAAAAGCTTCCACGATTCGTTCCTTTGACCTTAAGATGAAGTCCTAGATGCTTATTGTCGTTGCCGGCAGGTCTGAAACAAAGGGAGTTGGTTAATTTGATACTTTACCGGCGGAAAAAGCATTTTTAACCGGCGATCAGTTTTGGCTGTTACGCGTGGATGTAAGCGATGGTCTGCGGTCCTTCGGGCATGGCGCAAATGCGCACGCCTGTCCTGAGCTTGTCGAACGGGCCGGGGCCGATCTTTTCCGCCAGGCGGTTGACCGTTTCCGTGATGTCGTTGCACGGCGTGAAGAGGGCGCTGCGGATCTGCTCATCGCTGAGGTTCTCGCTGAATACATGGACCTCGGCCTTGAGCTGGATCAGGGCCTGGATCTGTACCTGCCACTGGTCCTGCTCCGCAAAACCGGGTTGGGCGAGCATGTCCAGGAAACCCTGCGGAGAACCGGCATCTACCAGCAGTTCCAGATAACGGCCGTGATCGGGAATGCCGTCCTCGCAAGCGGCGGCCATGATGATATGCCCGCCCTCGCGCACGATGCGCACGGCGGCGCTCATGCCTTTCACGGTCTGGTATAGATTCTGGTCGAGGGGAAAGCCGCTGTTGGTCGTGATGACGATATCATAGGGTTCGTCCACGGCGACCATGGCCTGTTTGCGCACAAAATCGCGCCCCGCTTTATGCGCTCGCAGCATGTCGCCGGCGAATACGGCCGTGATCTTTTTATCCTCATTCAGCGTCACATTGAGAATAAAGGTCGGATCGGTTTTCAGCGCCGCTTCGCGCATCTCCTCCCAGATGGGATTGCCTTCACAGATACCCCAGGTGGCGTTGGGATGGGCGATCATCTCACGGCCGTGATTGGTGAGCACGCTCTCCTGGCCGCACAGTGCAGGCAGCACCGCCTTCGGACCGCCGCTGTAGCCGGCGAAGAGATGGGGCTCAATGAAGCCGGTGAGAATACGCACATCGGACTCAACCAGCAGGCGATTGACGCGCAGCGGGTGGCCGTTCGAGGTTTCGCCCAGGGAAACAAGCACACTGTCGTCAAAAGCATTATGCTGCATGCAGCGGTAATTGTCGTAGACACTGTCGCCCAGCAGAGCGCGCATTTCCGCCTCCGTTTGCGCGCGGTGCGTTCCCAATCCGTTGAGCAGTGTGATATCTTCGCGCCGCACGCCCGCCGTTTCCAGTTCAGCCAGAAGCACAGGCATGATCACATCATTAGGCGTGGGGCGCGTGATGTCGCTGTGTACAATGACGACGCGGTCGCCCGGCTTGACCAGCTCGGCAAGGGGTGGCGAACCGATGGGATTGCGAATCGCCTCCAGCAGGGCGATCGCCGGATTGGCGACGCCGGGCAGCGAAGGGGCGGCGACGATGTCGGTGTTGTCAGGTAGGGATACGGTGAGGCCGGTACGGCCGTAGGC
>JBJYWZ010000035.1:0-9837 GCA_046259725.1 Promineifilaceae bacterium (SeqCode)
TGCGCTCGGTGAGCCAGGGTCGCATGTATCTCAGCCCGACCATTTCCGACTCTGTAATGACCATGTTAATGTCGCCCCCTGACCCATCGGCCGCAAGCGCCGCGGACCTGTTGACGCCGCGCGAGCGCGAGGTTCTCCACTTAGTCTCCGAAGGCCACACCAACGTCGCCATTGCCGATATGCTCAACATCAGCGTCAAGACGGTCGAAAAACATCGCGCAAGCCTCATGAAAAAATTGGAGGTCAACGATCTGGCATCACTTATCCGGGAGGCGATCAAACAGGGATTGATCTTGCTGGACGTCTAAACCAACGCTCCCCCTGGCTGTCGGCAGCGCAAGCTCAGGTAAATGCCAAGGTAGGGTATACCCACATATACGAACCTTTGGCCTTGTGCCATAATAATTAACGTACCATCAGAATCTAAACGTAAGAGGTCACAGCAGCGGCCGATGGTACATGGCTGTTTTGTTATGAGAATTTGTGGATATGACCGAAGATTTGATTCGCGTACTGGTTGTTGACGACCACGAAATAGTCCGCAAGAATATTGCCGGATTGCTTCGCCGAGAAAAAGACATCGAAGTTATCGGCACGGCGGCCGACGGCCGTGAAGCCATTGAGCTTGCGCACGATATGGAGCCCGATGTAATCGTCATGGATGTTTTCATGCCTGAACTCGATGGCATTCGGGCGGCCAGAGCAATACGCGATCTCCACATCCATTCGCGCGTTATCATCCTTTCCATGCACCATAATACGGCGCTGGTCCAGCAGGCACGCAAGAGCGGGGTCTCTGGATACGTGATCAAGCAAGAAGCGACGCACAATCTCATCCCCGCCATTCATGCCGTTCACGACGGCCGTCTCGTCCTCTAGCTGGAGCCGGCCGGCTAATTTCCCCTCCTAAATCTCCGTGCTCGCTGTGTTTTCTCCGTGAACTTGTCCCTTTCCTGGCACTTTATATCAAAAAGGTAGGGTATTTCCTAACGAAAAGTAGGTTCTCTCCCCATACCCCTGTGTGCTGATTGATGTCATACTAAAAGCATAGTTTTAGTTGAGGTCACGACAGGGTCTTCTTCATCCCACCATCATCACAGCCGCGAGACCCGGTCGTGACCCCTAATACCTGACAAAGGAGATCCTCATACATGATCCGCATCCTGATTGCCTTACCATCGCGTCTTATTTGTGATTCGCTGCGCGCAACTTTGGAGGAGCACGATGAGGTATATGTAGTAGGCTGCGCCACAACGGCGGAAGAATTCCGTTTTCTGCTACCCTACAGCAACGCGGTCCTTCTCGGGGCACAGCTCAAAGATTGCACTGCCATCGATCTATTGAGAGAGATCCAGTGCACGCATGCCTCCACGAGTGTGCTGGTGATGGGAATCGAAGAAGAACCGGACCTTATCATCAGATACCTTGAAGCCGGCGCATCCGGCTATATTCTGCAAAACGATTCCCTCGAAAAAATGGTCGATAAATTACGAGCCGTACAAACGGACGAGGCTATCGTGTCCCCGACAATCGCAGCGGCCATGATACAGCGTCTTAACCGTCTGGCGAATATGGAGATGCCTTTATCCTTCGTTGAATCCCGGCGTACTCAGTTGGATGAACTGACCGCACGCGAATATGAAGTGCTGACGCTGATTAACAATGGACGTACCAATCGTGACATAGCCAGCGAGCTGGTCATTGAATACGGCACAGTGAAGAACCATGTCCACAACATCCTGGCCAAGTTGGAGGTAAGAAGCCGTCATGAAGCCGCCTCCATCTTCAGAATGGAACAACAGCCTGCCCTGGCTGCCGCCTAGCCCCTCCTCGGAGACCGGTGCCCTATGATAAAGGGGCGCCGGTCTACTCCCCTCCTACGAAAAGAAAAAAACCGCTGGTCGTGATTAGATTCTTATCTAGACAGAGCGTGTGATACCGCCGTCCACGCGGATATTTTGTCCCGTTATATAGCCCGCTTCCGCAGATAATAAAAAGCGAACCGTACTGGCGATCTCCTCGACCTTGCCATATCGACCCATCGGGATTTCACGCAGGTTTTCTTCAGACTCGGGATAACTATCGATATACCCCGGCAGCACGTTATTCATGCGAATGCCCTGGGAAGCGTATTGGTCCGCGTACATCTTGGCAAAGCTACCCAACGCCGCTCGCAGACTGCTGGAGACCGGGAAAGTAAGGCTTGGCTCGAAGGCGGCAAAAGTAGAAATGTTGACAAAGACGCCCCCGCCTTGTTCCAGCATGATCGGCGTCACAAGACGCGCCATACGCACCACATTTAGAAAAACAATATCCAGGCCCAGATGCCAGTCATTGTCAGGTATCTCCAGCAGCGGCCCTTTCGGCGGGTGGCCGGTGTTGTTGACGACCGCATCGATACGGCCGTACGTCTCCATGGTCTCCTCCACTAACAGAGCCAGGTCCTTCATTTCCGTCACCGAGCCAATCTGGCTGATGCAGCCGATTTCGTTTGCCACGGCTTCTGCGCCGCCGCTGTTTGAAAGCAGCGCCAAGCGATAGCCGGCGTCACTTAACTCGCGGGCAATTGCCGCCCCCATCCCACGCCCGGCGGCCGTTACAATGGCAACTTTATCCTTGTTCATGACTGATCTTCCTTCAACAGTGGACTTAGGCTCAACTACTGAATGCCTGTATGCCGGTTTGTGTACGCCCCAGGATCAGCGCGTGAATATCGTGCGTCCCTTCGTAGGTATTCACCGCCTCAAGATTCATCACATGTCGAATGATATGAAACTCGTCTGAAATGCCGTTGGCGCCGTGCATATCACGCGCAGTGCGTGCGATATCAAGTGCTTTCCCGCAAGAGTTACGCTTCACGAGCGAGATCAATTCCGGGGCAGCTTTTCCTTCGTCGAGCAGTCGCGCGACCCGCAGGACGCTTTGCAACCCGATAGAGATTTCAGTCTGCATATTGGCCAGTTTAAGCTGGATGAGCTGGGTAGCCGCCAGTGGACGGCCGAATTGATCCCGGTCAAGCACATACCGCCGCGCGGCATGCCAGCAAAACTCAGCGGCGCCGAGTGCCCCCCAGGAAATACCAAATCGCGCCTTATTCAAACAACCAAAAGGACCTTTCAATCCTTTGACCTTTAAAAGCAAATTCTCTTCCGGCACAAACACGTTATCCATCACGATTTCGCCTGTGACGCTGGCGCGAAGGCTGAACTTACCCTCAGTTTTAGGGGCGCTCAATCCTTCCATCCCCTTTTCCAGAATGAAACCGCGAATATCCCCATCCATAGCGCCGGCCTCGTTTTCGCCTTCGCCATAGGCCTTCGCCCAGACGATAAACACATCTGCAATTGAAGAGTTTGTTATCCACATCTTTGTGCCATGTAACCGCCACCCACCATCAACTTTCGTGGCACGAGTTTCCATGCTGCCCGGGTCCGAACCGTGGTTCGGCTCGGTCAGGCCAAAACAGCCCACCAGCTCACCTGAGGCAAGCCTCGGTAGATATTTTTGCCGCTGTTCTTCTGTGCCGTAAGTGTATATCGGATACATGACCAGCGAGCTTTGCACAGACATCGTGCTGCGATAACCGCTGTCTACCCTTTCCACTTCGCGCGCAATCAGCCCGTAACACACATGATTGAGACCCGCCGCCCCATATTCTTCAGGAATTGTCGGCCCAAGCATCCCCATTTCACCCATTTCGCCGAAAATATCCTGGTCGAAAGTTTCATATCGATTCGCTTCCAGGATGCGCGGCATCAGGTTTTCCTGGCAGTATCGATGGGTCGCATCGCGCACCATTTTCTCTTCTTCGCTGAGTTGGTCATTGAACAAGAAAGGATCCTGCCAGTTGAATTTCAGTTTTGTTGCCATCCTATTTAACCATTCGCCTCTTTCAGTTCATCAAATTATTCGCGCCGGATTTTCCAGAACAGGTTTGTTATCCAAAATTCGTTGCGGCGAAAAAATAGACAGGTCGAGCGCGTGAGCCTCACCAAGCACCATTTCAGCCAGATACCGGCCAACCGCATGACACTGTTGGAAACCGTGACCTGAAAACCCATTCGCACAGTAGTAACCCTTCAAAGTTGGCCACTCCCCCAGGATCGCGTTGTGGTCGAGGGTGTTCATCGCGTACAATCCTCCCCAACCACTTAATATCTTCAGGCGATCAAAATCAGGCAGGTATTTTACAAATCCCTCCCACATATACGCTTCGAAATTAGCCTGGCTGTAGCCAAAGTCATCATAGGTAATAGGATCGTTTGGCTGCGCTCCCCCTACCTCGAAATTAGCGGCCCCTTCGTGGAATAGATACTGTCCGTTCGGTAAGAGAAGCATTGGCAAAATCCCGTCACTGCTCCGGCCGATCTGCACATGATAAACCTCCCGTTTGATCGAAATCATATGCAGGTCAATCCCCAGTGGTTCCGCGAGAAGAGGGGCCCAGGCGCCTGCCACATTAAAAACGATATTCGAATGGTAAACATCGCCCGACGCCACCTCGATCCCCGTCATCTGATTGCCGCTGCGCAGCAGCCTTGTCACCTCATTCTCGACCACCGTTGCTCCCAGCGATACCGCCTTCCGTCGATAACCCAGGAGTACGTCAAGCGGCGACATGGTGCCGTCTTTCGCTCCGAAAGTCGCTCCAACGACATCATCCGTCAATTGGTACAATGGAAAAAGGTCGCTGATATCCTCGCGTTCCACCCATCTGACATCTGCACCCAGGCTACGCTGCAAGGCCAAGCCATTGCGGGCGGACTCCTCCGCCGCGGCGCTGACCAGGTAAAGATTTCCCTGTTGGCGAAAACCTATATCCGGCACATGATCCTCTGTCGCAAACTCCTCCGCGAAAGTGGACAGCACCTCCAACCCGAAAAGCGACATTTCAATATTGGCACGGAGGTTGAACTGCACCCTTATGTTGCCGTCGGACAACACCGTGGACGATGTCGCATATGTTGAGTCTCGCTCGACCAGCAGCACGCTGAGGTCTGGGTCACGCCGCAGCAGGTGGTAGGCGATTGCACACCCCATAAGTCCGCCGCCTGCAAAAATAACATCATAATGATTGCTTGTACCCATGCTTATAATCCTTATGAGAGCGTGCGCCATAATTACAAGTGCGTCATTGCCCCCTCTCTTAGCAGCATAATCTTAGCCATATAGCCGTTGGCTGTCTAGGAAACCTGCTTACTGGACAAGAAAAGAATTAAACAAGCGGAGACGCCGCAGCCGTCGTTCGATCTCTGGAAAATAACTGACTATACTAACCGCTAAACTCAATTTGTTATGAACATAGGAAACGTCGAGAAAGTAACGTGTGCCCGAATCCCTACCGAAAACGGTGAATTTCAATTGTGTTATTACCGGAGCGATAGGGATGAGAAAGAGCATCTGGCCCTTGTTTATGGCGATATCTCCGGAAAAGAAAATGTCCTGGTCAGAATCCACTCTGAATGCTTTACCGGAGATGTATTAGGCTCTTTACGCTGCGACTGCGGCGCACAACTGCACCGGGCCATGCAAATGGTGGCTGCCGGCGGCGCCGGTCTCATCATTTATTTGCGGCAGGAAGGGCGTGGCATTGGCCTGCTGGACAAGCTGCGGGCTTATAACATTCAGGATGAAGGCTACGATACCGTTGAAGCCAATATCATGTTGGGACACCAGGCAGACAGCCGGGACTACACGGTTGCCGCCCTGATTTTACGCGATCTGGACGTTCGTTCCGTTCGCCTGCTTACCAACAATCCCGACAAAATCGAAAAACTGCAGGCGCTGGGCATTATCGTCAAAGAACGTGTGGCGCTTCCTGCAGATGTAAACGCCGAAAATGCCGCATATTTGCGCACGAAAGTGGAACGTATGCGCCACCTGCTCGATTTGGAGAACTCCCCTTCTGACCCCATTGAAGATCTGCCTGATATTCTCCCCAAAGAGATGCTAACAAACGGCCGTCCCTTTGTGACCCTCGCTTTTGCCCAGAGCCTCGATGGTTCCATTACCGTCCAACGCGGACAAAGGACGGCGATCAGCAGCAGCGAGTCAATGAAAATGACCCACCACCTGCGGGCGGCGCATCAGGCCATCCTTATCGGCATCGATACCGCACTCGCGGATGATCCCCGGCTCTCTGTACGTCTGGTGGAAGGTCCCCAGCCGCAGCCCATCATCGTCGACAGCCAGCTCCGCCTGCCGCAGACAGCGAAATTATTCGAGCACCCGCGACCGCCCTGGATATTGACAACGCCTCTGGCCGGCGACGAGCAGCAGCGCCTGCTGGAAGCTCGCGGGGCTCGCGTCATTCGCCTGTCAGCCACCGCAACCGGCAAAGTATCGCTGCCGGCCGCCCTCGCCTACCTGGATCAGCAGGGCATCGAAAATGTGATGGTGGAAGGCGGGGCTCGCATTATTACCGCTTTCCTGTCTGCCCGGCTTGTGGACTACATGGTTATTACCATCGCTCCCACGCTGCTTGGGGGCCTGAACGCCGTTGAAAATCTTAACGATTCGGGTCTGCCCCGGTTAAAAAACACCCATTACTATCTATTAGGCAGGGACATTGTCCTTTCCGGAGAAGTCGCGTGGTAAAGCGTCGATCGCTCTGGTTTACGGCGCCATTTCAGGTGGAGATACGCGAAGACATGCTTCCTCCTTTGCTGCCGGACGAGATATTGGTGCGAACTGACATCTCCGCAATCAGTTCAGGGACGGAGATGCTCCTTTACCGAGGTCAGATGCCGGAGAATATGATCCTGGACGAGACGATCGCCGCGCTGGATGGAACCGTTACCTATCCATTGAAATACGGCTATGCGGCCATCGGAAAGGTGATAGAGACCGGCAAGGATGTCGATAAAAGCTGGAACGGCCGCACCGTATTCGCCTTTCAACCCCATCAATCCCACTTCATTACCCGGCCACAGCTTGTGCGCCAGCTCCCTTTGGGAATGGAGCCGGATACGGCCGTCTTTCTACCGAATATGGAAACGGCCGTTTCCTTTGTCATGGACGGTCGGCCGGTCATTGGCGAGCGCGTGGTCGTATTTGGGCAGGGGGTCGTTGGCCTGCTGACAACGATGCTCCTGGCTCAATTCCCCCTGGCTGAACTGATCGCCGTCGATGGCTATGCCCTGAGGCGAACATGGTCCACTAGGCTTGGCGCGACATCTGCGCTCGATCCGGCCGAGGCGATTTCGATCACCGGGGCGGATCTCGCCTACGAGCTCTCCGGCAATCCCGCGGCGCTCAATCTGGCCATCTCGGCAGCCGGCTTTGACGGCCGAGTTATCATTGGCTCCTGGTATGGAAACAAACCGGCCGCTCTGGAACTGGGCGGCGTCTTTCATCGCAGCCATATGCGCCTCATCAGCAGCCAGGTAAGTCATCTGCATCCGCGTTGGCGCGGCCGCTGGACCAATGAACGTCGCCTGGACACAGCATGGCAGATGCTTCGCCAACATGATCCAGCCCCATTGATCACCCATCGCTTCACACTGGAAGACGCCGCAGACGCCTATCAATTATTGGACGAAAATGCGGCTGCGGCCGTTCAGCTAGTTCTAAGCTATGCTTAACTCAAGAGGAGAAATTTATGTACACGGTTGCCGTAAAACGAGATTTTGTAGCCCAACACTACCTGATTGGCGGGGATTGGGGCGCCGAAAATGAGTGGCATTCCCACCATTACGTCGTCGAAATTCAGCTACACGGCCAAACGCTGGATCAGCACGGCTACCTGGTAGATATCGTAGATATCGAACATCATCTCGATGCCCTGGTTGCCCTTTATCAAGATAAGACGCTCAACGATTTACCTCAATTTGAGGACCCCCTCACCGGCGAGAACCTGAATCCCAGCATCGAGCATTTTTCGCGTATCTTCTGCCGGCAGCTCGCCGCCCGCATTAAAGCCTACACGCTCTCTGCGATGACGCTCAAGATCTGGGAAAACGACATCGCCTGGGCATCCTACCACATGGCGATTGAAGCGTGACACTTTGAAAATCGGCCTGATCATTTATGGCTCCCTGGACACGGTGTCAGGCGGTTATCTATATGATCGAAAACTGGTGCAGTATCTGCGAGCCCAGGGAGACGAAATTGAAATTATTTCCCTGCCCTGGACCCGGTATGGTCGCCACTTAACTTATAACTTCTCAAACAGTCTGTTCAGCCGCCTCAGGTCCGCAAATTATGATCTGCTGCTGCAAGATGAGCTGAATCACCCCTCGCTCTTCTGGTTGAACGGCCGTCTGCGCCCCACCATCTCTTACCCCATCATCAGCATCGTCCATCACCTGCGCAGCAGCGAGGCTCACCCTCCTTGGCCGCTGCGGCTCTACCGCCGTGTCGAATGCCGCTACCTGCACTCGGTCGATGGCTTTGTATGCAACAGTCGCACGACCAAACACGCCGTACTTGAGCTGCTGGGCGGGGAATGGCCGTTCGCGGATCGCTCATTTGTCGTTGCTCCGCCCGCCGCTGACCATTTCCAACCGGCAGTCACCGCCGGGGAAATTGCCGCTCGTTCGCAGGAACCGGGACCACTGCGTATATTATTTGTCGGCAATTTGATCCCCCGCAAAGGACTCCATTTTCTGGTCGAGGCGCTGTCCCAACTGCCACGCGAAAACTGGCTGCTCGACGTCGTGGGAGACACGACCATTTCACCTGCTTATACCCGCAGAATCCAGCACCAAATTGGGGCAGCAAATCTATCGCAGCGCATTTCCCTGCACGGCGCGACAGCCGACGAAGAACTGATCCAGATCTACCGGCAACATCAACTCCTGGCCGTTCCCTCCGAATACGAAGGCTTTGGCATCGTCTATCTGGAGGGCATGGGTTTTGGCCTGCCGGCCATCGCCACCTCCGCGGGCGCAGCCGGCGGCCCAACTGGAACCGGACTCATTCACGAAGGACAAAATGGCTATTTAGTCGAAGTCGGGCAAACGGCCGTGCTCGCCCGGCGGATCCATCACCTGCACCAGGACCGGGGAGAACTTACCAGGCTGAGCTTGAACGCCCGGCAAACGTATTTGAACTGGCCTACCTGGGACGAAAGCATGGCCGGAGTCCATGCTTTTCTACATCAGATAGCGCTCAGCCATAAACACACAGAAAGTAAAGGGAAACGCGTTGGCGATTGAATACGATTTCGTCCGCTACCTGGCGGCAAAGAAGACAATAGATGATCGAGCGCTGAACAAAGATGTATGGCAGTGGCTGCGGCAGGTGCTTCCGCAGCAGCCGGACATTCTTGAAGTTGGCGCCGGCATCGGCACGATGGTCGAGCGTCTGATCGTTGGAGACGTCCAATGGTCCGCATACACCGCCATTGACAACCAACCTGCCAACATCGCCGCCGCCAGATCGCGCCTGGCCCATCTTGCGCCGGCGTTTATGCCTGCCCTCGAAACCATCGATCTCTTTGACTTTGCGGCTCGAGAGCGCGGAAAACGGTCCTGGGACCTGCTCATCGCCCATGCCTTTCTAGATTTGATGGACATTCCCACGGCGCTGCCCCTCCTGCTTTCCCTGCTCAAGCCGGGCGGCCTGTGCTATTTCACCCTCAATTTTGATGGCGTCACCACTCTCGAACCCGCCATCGATCCACAGCTTGATGCGCTCATTGAGCGACTTTACCATCAAACGATGGATGGACGAATCGTCAACGGCCGGCCCTCCGGTGACAGCCGCAGCGGGCGCCATCTTTTCAATCACTTGCGCCGGAACAGGGTAAACGTCATCGCCGCGGGCAGCTCCGACTGGGTCGTCTTTGCCGGAAAAGATGGCTATCCGGCAGACGAAGCCTATTTCCTACACTTC
>JBJYWZ010000036.1:0-1924 GCA_046259725.1 Promineifilaceae bacterium (SeqCode)
GCAAGGGCGGGGAGCGCTAGGGCACCCAAAAGGGCTCCCAGAATTGCGGTGCGCACAGCGCGGAGGCGACTTCCTAACGCACCCCTCGCGCTCGTATGGGCATCCTTGGATGTCATCCTGGCTGCGCGCCCAAATCTTCCTCGAGTGGGTCGAGGAGCGCCGCATCGTCGTTGGCGGGCGAGTTCACCCGCGTGGAGATCGGCCACATCGTCATGGGCTCAGATGGGAAAGAGATCATGAGATCCCGTGGGTCTGGTTCGGGCCCAAGCCAGCGTTTGTAGCCCTTGGGTTCAAGGATCGCTGGCATCCGGTGGTGGATCTCACCGACCAGATCGTTCGACGGGACGGTGATGATAGCAAACGTGCGCTCCCACTCGTCTGTGTTTGGATTGAGCCAATTCTCCCAAATCCCAGCGAGACCAAAGGGCGAGCCGTCTTTCATGGCGATAGCGTAAGGCTGCTTCGCCGCACCCTTGATGGCGTGCCACTCGAAAAATCCATCTACCGGCACGATGCAGCGCCGCTTAGCGTACGCGTCGCGGAACATTGGGAGCTTGGCGACGGTCTCGGCCTTCGCGTTGATGGGCTTGCGGCCCCCCTTTGGGTCTTTGCACCAATACGGAATAAGACCCCACTTGATCAGGTCGAGGGACCGCTCGCCGGTTTCGTGGTGCTCCCGAATAACGAGAAGCTCTTGGCTTGGCGCTGCGTTGTAGCGGGGGCGGACGTTACCCATCCTGCTATCGCCGACATCGAGGCCGTCAACGAGGGCAAGGCGTAAAGGTGTTGAGCTTTGGATGATGCGACCGCACATGCCGCCAGCATAGAGGAGCGCCCAGCCAAGTCGCACTGCCTAAATGTCCGAAAGTAGACGTCGAGCGTACATGGCTCGCCTCGCATTCAAATTCCGTGAAGTGCCGATTTTATTGGTTTAGCCCGGCTTGCGTGTGGAGTGGTGCGCTGCAAAGAGAGCTCAAGCGAACTTATGATAGGTCACATAGGCAGGACCAGCAGCCACTCTTCCCGCTTGGCATTGGGGTTCGGAGACGCCATAGTTTAAGGCACGACGAAATGTTTTCTCATGAGGGAGATGTACGAGATGGCCAAGCTGCTTAGTGCTCTGCTTTTTGCTGCTGCTCTGCTCCTTGGATTGGGCGCTGGCCCCGCGATGACTTATGCTTGTCCTATGCAAAGCGCCCAGGCCGAAAAGGCTTCCAGCCCGGTTCAGCTAGCGATGGAAGAGTCAGATGAAGGGTCTGATGAGGGCTCAGATGACGACGAAGATGGTGAAGAAGAAGAGAGTGAATAAGAGCCCAGGCTGAGGATCTATAGTTCGCAGGGCGCGTCGGACTTCGATCCACGCGCCCTTTTCCTTTTTGCGATGGTCCTGACGTGCGCTGGGCGAGCCCCGCCGGCCGTTGTGCGAGGCTCTGCAGCTCCGCGGAACGGTTGCGTGAACGAGAAGGATGGCGTTCCCGACGCATGGTAGGCCCCACGGCTGCGGGCACGTAGGCTGCGCTTGGTCAGCTGCCAGCGGCGCTCAATTGGGGGGCGCAAAGGGGAGCGCACAAACGAAAATGGCGGCCCCGCTCTCGCTGGGACCGCCATTTCAGAAATTGCTGAGTTAACGCGTATTAGGCGCGGTCGAGCTCGGCCGGGAGGTAAGAGGTAACTTCCATACCAGCTTCGGACTCGGTGATCTCAGGCTTCAGCCACTGCTTCATAGCGTGCTCCTTTCGTTAATCTCGATTCTAACTATAGAGTAGGAGCATGAGAGCCGCATGAAGCGACTATGAACAGAATCTGACAGTCGATTGTTGGATTCCTTTGCTGAAAAGTAGGTACCCATGGCGAGAATGGCGCAAATCCTCTCGGGCTCAGACAGGGACAGATGTCCTCAGTGTGGCACGGCAAATCCAACCCT
>JBJYWZ010000037.1:0-1629 GCA_046259725.1 Promineifilaceae bacterium (SeqCode)
CTATCGTAAGTATAAATCCGCGCCCGCTTGCAAAGAATCAGGAGATGACCGCGGCAGGAGAATGTTATGCAGCAGGAAGTGATAGATAAGACGGCTGAAACCGCAGTCCATGAATTGGAGGCCCAGCAGACCGGGTGGCCCGAGCGATCCCCGCTGGCGATGTTAGGCATTTTCCTGCGCGGCGTGGCCATGGGCGCGGCGGATATCGTGCCCGGCGTCTCCGGCGGTACAATGGCCTTCATCTTCGGCATTTACGAAGAGCTGATCAACTCCATCAAAACGGTCGGGCAGCGCGAGTTTATCGACGCGGCCCTGCACCTGCGCCTGCGCGAGGCGCTGTCGATGATCAACTGGACCTTCCTGGTTCCTCTGGGCCTAGGCGTCCTGGCCGCCATCTTCACGTTGGCCGGGGCGCTGGAATATTTCCTGACGCACCAGCCGGTCTTTCTCTGGAGCTTCTTCTTCGGCCTGATCATCGCCTCGGTGATCGTTATCGCCCGGCGTATTGAGACGTGGCGCTGGAACGTCATCGCCGCGGTGCTGTTCGGCGCGGTGAGCACCTTTTTCCTGGTCAGCCTGGTGCCGTCGCACACGCCCAACACCTGGTGGTTCTACATTCTTACCGGGGCGCTGGCCAGCGCGGCCATGATCCTGCCCGGCATCTCCGGGGCTTACATCCTGGTCATGCTTGGGAAATATCAGACGGTGCTCGGCGCGGTCAACCAGCGTGATTTTCTGACCCTGGGCCTGGTGGCCCTGGGCGCGGCTATCGGCCTGGTGACCTTCGCCCAGGTTTTGAGCTGGCTTTTCAAGCGCAATCATGACCTCACGGTGGCCGTACTGATCGGCCTGCTGCTGGGCAGCCTGCGCAAGGTGTGGCCGTGGAAGGTGGATGTGCAGTGGCTGATAGATGATTCGGGCCAGTATGTCCTCTCTCATGGGGAGCGCATCGTGACCGAACAGGTTAATGTGTGGCCCGATCTGTCCACGGCAGCCGGCGTGATGGAGATGCTGGTCGCCCTGGCCCTGGCAGGCCTGGGCATGGCCGTGGTCCTGCTTATCGAGCGCATCGCCAGCCGCGGCAGCGAAGCGGTAACGGCCGTCAGGGTGGAAACCGGCTAGAAATAGCCAAAAACCAATGGCCTGGTAGTCAGTAGCTATTTGGTTGGGTCTTGAGCTCAGGAACCTGGATTCTGAGCGTGGGGCTTTGGGCTGAGGACTCTATCTTCGATGCGCAGCGTCACCGGCAGGCCTGCCTCTTTGAACAGCTGTGACAGGTGGCGGGGGTTGACGCCCACCCGCCTGCCAACTTCTTTGAGCGACATACCGCGCTGGTAGTAGCGCTGGTACCAGGCGTGCAGTTCTTCTTGTGAAATCTCCCTGCGATAACGTTTGTCACGGCCGTAATTTTCATCAGGATACATAAATTCAAACCTCGTTTAATTTAGAAACCCGGTTTTTTATAGAAGCTGCCGGCCATACTCACGAAAAAACCGGGTTTCGAGCATCATCTTATGCCGCGATTTTAGAACATATGTTCTGCATATGTCAAGACCCAAAGGGAACAAAAAGGAAATTTTGCAGCGATCTGGCAGTTTAGCGGTATGCAGGTAGGGCCGGTGCTATGTA
>JBJYWZ010000037.1:1729-3530 GCA_046259725.1 Promineifilaceae bacterium (SeqCode)
GCTATGTAGAGGTACCCAGCCTGAGAACAAGTTTGCTAAAGTGAATTGTGGGTTCTAGGAGATGAACAATGAACAAAAAGCTACACAAGTCAATGCGCATATTTATCTTTGCGCTGCTCTGTATGATCATCGTGATGGCTGTCGGCAGCGTGGCCGCAGGCAATGGAAACTGGTGGGATGTTGAACCTGAAGAGGAAAACCCTTCTAACCAGTACGACTCCATCCTCTATTCTGAGATCGCCCCCAAACTGCGCGAGATCGAAAAGAACAGCAATCGCGTCAAGGTCGAAGTCATCGGCCAGTCGGCCGGCGGCCGTAACCTTTTCCTGGTCACGCTCTCTGACCCCGAGGCGATGGGCCGCCTGGGGCAGTACCAGGCGATCCGCAACACGATGCTGAAGGACCCGGAAAAAGCACAGGAAATGATCGAAAAGTTCGGCGATTTCAAGGTGCCGGTCTTTATCAACGGCAGCATCCACGGCAATGAGTATCCCGGCGTCGACGCGGCGATCCGCCTGATCGAAAGGCTGGCCTATGAAGATTCGCCCGAGGTGCAGAAGATCCTCGACAACGAGATCCTGCTCTTTAATGTCGTGCAGAACCCGGACGGCCGTGTGCTGGGCAGGCGCCAGAACGCCAACGGCTTCGACATCAACCGCGACTTTATCACCCAGTCACAGCCGGAATCGCGGGCCACGGTCAAGATCCTGACCGAGTGGAACCCGATGGTCACCCTCGACCTGCACGGCTTTGTCAACCCGATGCTCATCGAGCCGACGACGCCGCCGCACAACCCCAACTATGAGTATGATCTCTACCTGCAGTGGGCTCTCAACGAGGCCTTTGCCATGCAAGATGAGTTGTTGGCCCAGACAGGTCTTCCTTCCCAAATTCCTTACGTAGTATGGCCGGACGGCTGGGATGACTGGGGCGCGCAGTATGTGCCCATGTATGCCATGTATCATGGCTCGTATGGCCACACGCTGGAAACACCGAGCCGCAGCGAACTGGGTGTGGACGCCCATTACGCGGCTGTCTGGGGCGCGTTGAACTTTGTGGCCGATAATCGCGAGGCCATGGTTCACGACCAGATCGAGATTTTCCGCCGCGGTTTCCTCGACCTGCCGCAGATGCTCATTCCGCAAGAATTACTGGACGAAACGCAGTGGAATCAGTACAACGAATTGACCATTCAGGAATTCCCCACCGCCTACGTCATCCCGGCGGATGTGCCCATGCAGCAGAGCTCGCACCAGGCGGCGCGCCTGGTCGACTTCTTGCTCTTTAATGACGTGGAAGTTTCGAAGGCCAGCCAATCCTTCATGGCAGACGGCGTGCAGTACCCGGCCGGGACCTACGTCGTGTGGATGGACCAGCCCAAACGCGGGTTGGCGAACACCATCCTCAGCGCGGGCCCCGATCTCTCCGACGTCCCGGGGCTGAGATTCTACTCGCCACCGGCTGCCTGGAGCCATCCCCTGCTCTGGGGTGCGCACCGCGCGGTGGTTGAAGACGCGTTATCCGTGAATACGACCCCGGTTAACAAGGCGGATAACCCCAAGGGATCTGTTGCGGGCAAGAAAGCGGGCGCCTACGCCTATGAGCCCACCAGCCTGGCCGCCTTCCAGGTGACCAACATGCTGATCGACCGTGGCGTGGCCGTGCAGCGCGCACCCGGCGCCTTCTCCGACAGCGGCTTCGACTTCGAGCCGGGCACCTTCATCGTGCCCGCCGATCCCAGCCTGGCCAACGAACTGGCCAACGAGCACGCGCTGAATGTCTTCGCCATCAGCGGGCCGCC
>JBJYWZ010000038.1:0-4599 GCA_046259725.1 Promineifilaceae bacterium (SeqCode)
GTGCTTCCGTTGCAGTATATGCCCGGCCAAACAGCCGTCTCGCTCGGATTGGACGGTTCAGAAACCTTCAGCACGCTCGATCTCGATGATGACCTGCAGCCCGGCCAGACCATCACCGTAGCGGCCGTCAAAGAAGGCGGCGAAACCATCACCTTCGAGACCCTGTGCCGTATCGATACCCCCGTTGAGGTCGAATACTATCGCAACGGCGGTATCCTGCACACCGTCCTGCGCGATTTCCTGGACTCTTAGTGAAAAACGAATTGTTGCTCCGCAACAACTCACAAAAAAAGGCCGGCGAAAGCCGGCCTCTCTTTTTCACTATTGTTCAAGTGATCACTGGTTCACTTCAGCACAAAGACCCATCAAGGCAAGAAACCTCTGTAAATCTCCCTGTCTTTTTAGTGTATCTCTGTGTAACCCTCTAATAAGTCGGCGCAAACGAGCGGACGATATCCAGGTAGTTGGCGCGTTCGAAAGCTGCCGGGAACTCGACATTTATCTGGCTCAAACTGCCCTTTAGCACGTCCAGGGACTCGTATTCATTCTCGTATAACCAATCCGACATTTCAGCCAGAATCTCACCGATGCGGCCTGAACCATTCTTCAGTAGCTCAGAAGCCATCTGCACGACGTTGGCGCCTGCGGCGACCGCTTTCAGCGCATCTTCAGCTGTGTGCGCACCTGTTGTCAGCGCGAAATCGACATCAAGACGGCCGTAGAGGATGGCGATCCAGCGCATTGGCAAGCGCATGGCCAAAGAACTGCTCAATACCAGGTGCGGCCTTACCTCAAGGTTCTCCAGGTCAAGATCGGGCTGGTAAAAACGGTTAAACAAAACCAGGCCGTCTGCACCATTTTGAACCAGGCGATTCATCATGTTGGCCGTTGCACTGAAATAGGGGCTGAGCTTCATGGCCACCGGAATGTTGATCTCAGCTTTCACATCGCGCAAAATGTCGATGTAAATTTGTTCGACCTCACCACCGGTCAAGTCCAGATTCGTTGGCAGATAGTAGACGTTTAGTTCTAACGCGTCGGCGCCTGCGCCTTCGATCTGCTTGGCAAATTTAATCCAGCCGCCTGTCGAAACACCGTTCAGACTGGCAATGATCGGGATATCAACCGCCTTCTTGGTCCGATGGATATGTTCCAGATAGGAATCCGGACCGATACTGTCGTATCGTGGCGCTTCCGGGAAATAGGAGAGCGCCTCAGCGTAGCTCTCCGTACCTTCTGTCAGGTAACGGTCCAGCGTGCGGCTTTCTTGATTCAGTTCTTCTTCGAAGAGCGAGTACAAGACAACGGCCGCCGCGCCTGCATCTTCAAGCTGGCGAATCGAACTCAACGTACGCGACAGCGGTGATGCCGACGGCACGATTGGATTCTTTAATTTCATACCCAGGTAGGTTGTACTTAGGTCCATCATTAACTCCTTACTGTAGGATAGACAGGGTCAAGTAGACCCTGTCTATCTGACTACCTAGTTACTGCCGTTTTGCTTCCCGTTTTGGGCTGCAAGCTCTTCGTATTGGCGCCAGGTCCTGTCGACGTCAGCCTTCGCCAGTTCGAGCAGCCGCTCGGCGGCGGCGGGATCACTTTGCGTGAGCATCCGGTAACGGCCTTCGCGATAGATGTACTTCTCCAAAGAGATAGTCGGCTTGCGCGAATCGAGCTTGAACGGATTCGCTCCTTCCAGAGCAAGGTCCGGATTGTAGCGGAACAATGGCCAATAGCCAGATTGCACGGCCGCTGTTTGCTGCTCAAGCCCGTAGAGCAAGTCGTAGCCATGAGCGATACAGTGGCTGTAGGCGATGATCAGCGAAGGACCATCATACGCTTCCGCTTCCAGGAACGCCTGAACTGTTTGCCGGTCGTTGGCGCCGAAAGCCACCCGGGCAACGTAAATATTGCCGTAGCTCATACTCAACAGGCCCAGGTCCTTCTTCGGAAGCGGTTTTCCGGCGGCGGCAAACTTGGCAACTGCCGCACGCGGCGTCGCTTTCGACATCTGGCCGCCAGTGTTAGAGTAGACTTCCGTGTCCATTACCAGGACATTGACATTGCGTCCTGAAGCCAGAACATGGTCGAGACCACCGTAGCCGATGTCATACGCCCAGCCATCGCCGCCGACAATCCAGACGCTCTTCCTCACCAGGACATCGGACATGCTCAGCAGATTTCGCAAGGCATGATGGAAGAGGACAACTTCGTCGCTGTCATCTTGCAGCAGTTCGCCGATGCGTTCTTTCAGGGCGGCGATACGGCCGCGCTGTTCTTTGATATCTTTTTCGGTAATCTGGTCCGCGTACAGAACGCTGTCGGCCAGCTCGTCGCCAATGAGTGAACGCATGTCCCTCATCAAGTTGACGGCCGAATCCATGCGCTGGTCCAGAGCGACACGCATGCCCATGCCGAATTCGGCGTTATCCTCGAATAAGGAGTTGGACCATGCGGGGCCGCGTCCGTCCGCGTTTTGCGCGTAAGGCGTGGTCGGCAGGTTGCCGCCGTAGATCGAAGAGCAGCCGGTCGCATTCGCGATCAATGTCCGATCCCCGAATAACTGGCTCAACAGCTTGATGTATGGCGTTTCACCACAACCGGGACAGGCGCCGGAGAACTCGAACAGCGGCTGCAAGAGCTGATTGTATTTCACCTGGCTCAGATTCACCTCTGAACGGTCCACTTCCGGCAGCGAAAGGAAGTAGTCCCAATTCTCCGCTTCCTGTTCGCGCAGCGGAGCTTGTGGCTCCATATTGATTGCCTTGAATTTCGGCTGCTGCTTGTTCTTAACCGGGCAGACCTCGACGCACAAACCGCATCCCGTGCAGTCTTCCGGAGCGACCTGCAGTGAAAACAGATCGTCCTTATATTCCTTATATCGCGCTGGCGTCACCTTAAATGTCGCCGGAGCATCTTTCACCATTTCAGGTTCGACTAGCTTCATGCGAATGACACCATGCGGACAGACTAAGGAACATTTTCCGCACTGGATGCAGATGTCGGGGTCCCAGACCGGGATATCGATAGCAATATTGCGCTTCTCCCATTTGGTGGTTCCGGTCGGATAGGTCCCGTCGATAGGCAGAGCGCTCACCGGCAGCAGGTTGCCATGACCGGCGATGATTTCCGCGGTGACATCTTTGATGAACTCCGGTGCATACCCCGGAACTACCGGCGGGCGTTCAAAAGTGCTGGTAGCCGCGTCGGGAACGCTGACTTCGTGCATATGCGCCACAGCGGCATCGACTGCGGCGAAGTTTGCCTGCACAATCTGCTCGCCGCGCTTGCCATAAGTTTTTTGAATGGCGGCTTTGATTTCGGCAATGGCTTCCGCTTTTGGCAGGAGCGGTTCGCCCGTCACCTGTTCCATCAGGCTGAAGAAGCATGTCTGCATGATCGTGTTGATGCGCCGCCCCATGTTAGTTTGTTTCGCAACTTCGTAACCATCGACCACATAGAATTTGATCTTCTTTTCGATCATTTCTTCCTGCATACTGCGTGGAAGATGATCCCATACCTCTTCAGGTCCAAACGGGCTGTTAAGCAGGAACGTCGCGCCCGGTTCGGCGATACGCAGCATGTCAAAGCGTTCCAGGAACTGGAACTGATGGCAGGCTACGAAATTTGCCTGGCTGATTTCATAGGTATCGTGAATGGGTCTTGGCCCGAAACGTACATGCGAGACGGTTACGGCGCCCGCTTTCTTGGAATCATAGACAAAGAAAGCCTGGGCGTAGTTCTCCGTATTCTCCCCAATGATCTTGGTCGAGTTCTTATTCGCGCCAACGGTGCCGTCGGAACCGAGCCCGTAGAACACCGCACGCACAACATCATCCTTTTCAATATTGTAGGAGGGGTCGAACGGCAAACTGGTGTTCGTGACATCGTCGATAATGCCCACCGTAAAGTGGTTCTTGGGCTTATCGTCGGCTAGAGAGTTGAAAACGCTCTTAACCATAGCCGGCGTAAACTCTTTCGATGAGAGGCCATAACGGCCGCCCACGATCTTAGGCATCACCTCAAATGGTGCGCTGCCGTCGACCATGCATTCCATGATCGCCGAAACAACATCGAGGTAAAGCGGTTCACCGGATGCGCCTGGTTCCTTCGTGCGATCGAGAACGCCGATCTTCTTTGTGGTGGCCGGCAGTGCCCCGACGAAAGTTTTGATATCGAACGGCCGGTACAGCCGCACAATCACGGCGCCAACTTTTTCTCCTTCTTCAACGAGAGCATCGATGGTAACGCGTGCTGTTTCCGCGCCCGAACCCATCATAACAATGACGCGTTCAGCGTCAGGCGCGCCGACATAGTCGAATATGTGATACTGCCGTCCAGTCAGCTCGGCAAAGCGATCCATTTCTTCCTGAACAATTCCCGGGCAGGCATCGTAGAAAGGGTTGACCGTTTCGCGAGCCTGGAAAAAGACGTCTGGATTTTGCGCCGTCCCGCGTATAACGGGTTTGTCCGGAGTCAATCCACGCGCGCGATGTGCCTGAACCAGCTCGTCGTTGATCATCGCTTTCAGGACGTCGTCAGGCAGCAGTTCGATCTTGTTGATCTCATGCGAGGTGCGGAATCCGTCAAAGAAATGAA
>JBJYWZ010000039.1:0-1568 GCA_046259725.1 Promineifilaceae bacterium (SeqCode)
CGGAGTGTGGTACAGAAACCTTACCGGGACAGCGAATTGCTGGGGCATATCAAGACGCTGGTGGACACCAGTGAGACGGTCTGACGCGGCTTTCGTTTCGTTTCGAGTGCGTTGACAAAACTGGTCTCGGTGCAAATACCCAGGAGGAATGGATGATGCGAAAACCGTCGCATCTATGAGCGCCAGTTGGGATTGAGAGGAGACGGTTCCCTGTAAGATCCGCTGGATGTGCGCTAAGAACTTGGAGATTGATATGAAGACTAACAAATCTTTACTTGAGGCAGTATTGGCCTTATTCGTAGTGGCAATGACCTCGCACTACGCACTGGCCGCCGAGCCGACCGAAGCTGAACTCATGCGCGGCTTCCAGGGCAAGATTGAACTGGATACCCGCGATTCCAAACCGGACTGGACGCCATTCATCCCCAAAAAAGCACCCAAAGGCGCGCCAAATATTCTCTTTATTCTTTATGATGACACGGGGCAGGCGGCTTGGTCGCCCTACGGCGGCCGCCTCGAAATGCCGACGCTGGACCAACTCGCCGCTGACGGACTCACCTACACCCAGTGGCACACGACCTCCCTGTGCGCGCCGACGCGTTCCACGCTGCAGACCGGACGCAATCACCACCTGAACAGCTTCGGCTCGATCACCGAGACTGCCAGCGGGTACCCGGGGTACAACGGTCGCTTTCCAAAGCAGGTAACGACCATTGCCGAGGTGTTGCAGGCCAATGGCTACGCCACCTTGTGGCTCGGCAAGGACCACAACGTGCCGGAGCAGGATGTGGCGCCGGGCGGGTATCGCGGCGAGTGGCCATTGCAAAAGGGGTGGGACCGCTTCTACGGCTTCCTCGGCGGCGAGACCAACCAGTGGTATCCGGACCTGGTCAAGGACAACGATTTCATCGACCAGCCGTATATGCCGGAAGACGGGTATCACCTGTCCAAGGACCTTGCTGATCAGGCCATCGAGATGCTCCGTAACAAGAACGCATCCAACCCGAGCAAGCCCTTCTTCATGTGGTTCAATCCTGGCGCCAACCATGCGCCGCACCAGGTTCCCGAGGAATGGATAGCGAAATACAAGGGCAAGTTCGACGACGGGTACGATGCCTATCGCGTCTGGGCCACCAAGCGCATGAAGGAGAAAGGCATTATCCCGGAAAATACGGTTAACACCGCCATCAATCCTATCCCGAAGGACCTGGCGAATCACCTCGACGAGGTACGTCCCTGGGACTCCCTGAACGACAAGGAAAAGCAACTGTTCAACCGTATGGCAGAGGTGTGGGCCGCCTATTCCTC
Organism: Promineifilaceae bacterium (SeqCode); assembly: GCA_046259725.1. Classification (GTDB taxonomy): domain Bacteria; phylum Chloroflexota; class Anaerolineae; order Promineifilales; family Promineifilaceae; genus JAACFF01. Next base: position 1,309 of record JBJYWZ010000039.1, read on the forward strand.
GTACACGGACCATGAGATTGGCCGAATCATCGACTACCTGAAGGAGACGGGTCAGTACGAAAACACCATCATCCTCTACGCTGCCGACAACGGTACCTCCGGAGAGGGCTCGCCGAATGGTTCGGTCAACGAGAACAAGTTGTTCAACGGCTGGCCGGATACGCTCGAGGAGAACATGAAGTACATAGACAAGCTGGGCGGCCAGGACACCTATGAACACTTCCCGACCGGCTGGGCAGCGGCTTTCTCGGCGCCGTACA
>JBJYWZ010000040.1:0-1520 GCA_046259725.1 Promineifilaceae bacterium (SeqCode)
CAGGGCATGGTTGACGATCACAATATGCGCCTGTTCGGCACGCTGGCGGGCCATGTACAGCGGGCAGCGCTCGGCCGCGCACTGGTCGGCCGTGCAAACGACATTTTCGCCGTTCAGGCGGGACCAGACCGAACGCTCTTCCCGCGAGCGCATGGGGATCTCGGCCACGTCGCCTGTTTCCGTATGCGGCAGCCAGAGCAGGATGCGCGCAAAGACAACCATCTCGTCGGCGCTGGCCGGCCCGCGCCTGCGCATCTGCTGGAACAAGCGCGTGCAAAGGTAATTGCTGCGTCCCTTGCGAACCGCGGCGCGTAATTCAAAGGGCAGGCACTTTTGCAGTTCAGGGATGTCTTTATGGATGAGCTGATCCTGCAGGTTGATGGTGTTGGTGGAGACGACGACACGACGGCCGTTTTGCACCGACCAGAAGGCCGCGGGCAGCAAATAACCGATGCTCTTACCCGTGCCCGTGCCCGCTTCTACAAGGACATGATCGCCCACATTGAAAGTCTCGGCCACGGCGATCATCATTTCTTCCTGCTGCGGACGATATTCGAACCCGTCAAAGACCTGGCTGAAATTGCCGCCCGGACGCAGCATATCGGCCACCATCTCTACGTCGATCGGCAGAGGTACGTCGTTGGGAATCAGCGCACGGCCCTCCAGCTTCGGCGGAGAAAAGAGCTTCGGCAGACGGCCGCGCTGGCGCAGTTCGGCGCCGCTGAAGGCGTGGCGCGCCCGCTCGGCCAGCACTTCCTGGAAGAACAGCGTCTCCGGCCAGCCGATTAGCTGGCCGGCGTGCACAATCTCGTCAAGCTGCGCCAAAGGGATCTGCATGGCGCGTTCGCGCAGGGCCAGGAAGAGCTCAATAGTCAGTTCCGCATCCGCCTGCGCCCGGTGCGCCTGCCGTCCATGAGGCAGGGGCAGATAAAGGAAATCGGCCAGCGCTTCCAGGCCGAAGCGGCCTGCCTCGGGAATCAAGATCGAGGCCAGTGTCAATGTATCGATACGCTGGTTGCCGATACCTACGCGCGCCTCTCTCAGGAAACCGAGATCGAAATCGACGTTGTGGCCGACGAGTGGGTTGTTGCCAAGGATGGATCGCAGGTGGGTGCGCACGGCCGTCATGATGGGCGCATCTTCAACCATCTGGTTACTGATGCCGGTCAGGCGCGTGATCTCGGCCGGGATGTCGCGTTGGGGATAGATCAGCGTGCTGAACTCATCCAGGATATCGCTGCCGCTAAAAGTAACGGCCGCAACCTCGATAATCTCATCGCGCGCCGGATCAAATCCCGTTGTTTCTACATCAACAGCGACGTAAGTGGTCTCTGCCATCCGGATCAGTGCTCCCCAGGTGAATTAACGGCTGTCGCCGTCGCCGCGAATCTTCCCACGCTCCAGGCGCGAAAACAATTTGACCAGGTTGGCCTCCGCCACTTCCTGCATGGATAGATCGAGTTCGGTACATATTTGAGCCAGATACCATAAAACGTCGCCCAATTCCTGCTTCAGAGCTT
>JBJYWZ010000041.1:0-1531 GCA_046259725.1 Promineifilaceae bacterium (SeqCode)
GCGTGAGGGAGCCTGGTTCCGCAGCGTGTTGACAAGGCATGAAGGACAAATCCGGGCCGGCGGCGTCGAATCAGTTGACGCCCGAAGAAGTCGCCTATCTGGAAGAGCCTTGCGTGCCCCATCCACTCATCGGCCTGATTCCGTATGGCGCCCAGTAGTGATGAATTAAACAGGAGAGGCGATTAATTGGATATTGAAACATTACGCAAATGGATCGCCAGGCGCGATTCATTCAGCATCCTGGAAACGGTAGATGTACACACAGGGGTGAGGCGTGTCCTCCATGAGTTTGACACTGTGATTGAAGCGCCAAACTGGACGCGTGACGGCCGTTATCTGGTCTACAATGCTAACGGGCATATATATACCTACGAACTGGACACAGGTGAAATCAAAGAAATCGATACCGGTTTTGCCATTGACTGCAACAACGACCACGTCCTATCACCTGATAACAGCCGGCTCGCCGTCAGCCATTTTACAAATGAAGATGCCACCTCGAGGATTTATATCCTTCCCTTCGCGGGGGGAGAACCGAGGCTGGTGACCGAAAAAGGCCCCAGCTACTTGCATGGGTGGTCTCCAGACGGAGAGCGGCTGGCCTACTGCGCAGAGCGGGACGGCCAGTATGATATTTACACCATTTCAGTGCATGGCGGTCCGGAAAGACAGCTCACGAACACGCCGGGGCTGGATGATGGCCCTGAGTATGCGCCGGACGGCCGTACACTCTGGTTTAACTCGACGCGCAGCGGCCTGATGCAGATCTGGCGCATGAACGTGGATGGTTCAGAACAGACTCACATGGTCAAGGAAGACGCCAACTGCTGGTTCCCGCACGTCTCCCCGGACGGGAATTGGGTTGTGTACATTGTTTATGGCAAAGATGACGTGGATCCCGGCGATCATCCGGCGAACAAAAACGTGGAACTGCGGCTGGTTCCGGCCGCGGGCGGCGGCTCAAAAACGATTGTAAAACTCTTTGGCGGGCAGGGAACGATCAACGTCAACTCCTGGTCACCGGATAACCGGTCCATTGCCTTTGTCTCTTACCGGCTCAAGGAATGAGCCTGAAAAGGTATTGAAAAGAACGTGATGGCGCGCATGCGCGATGAAGTACAGCTTGCCAGCGACATCTACCGGCTGGAAGGCGCAACTTCCACACCCGTACTGGTCGCCGCACCCCCTGCAACAAAGATGGTCGTGATATTGACTCGAAAACTGCAAACCAGCGACAGCAGCGCCACCATGGCTTATTGTAGTTCGCTGGTTTATCTGGCTGCCTCGCTTGTTTTGCTGCCCCTTCCTGCCATGGTTGGCGAAATGCCCAATGTCCATCCCAGCATTGCTTTTGTCATTCGCCCCTGGAGCATGCCGCCCTTCCCGGACTGGCTCATTATGTCTGCACTGGGTCTGATCTGGACGGCGTGGTTATATCTCTTATCACGAGCTTACAGCCTGGCCGAGGCTTCAGTAGCCGCCCCATTTGAATATGTATCGCTGCCCATCAACATGATGTGGGGCTTTCTTA
>JBJYWZ010000042.1:0-1549 GCA_046259725.1 Promineifilaceae bacterium (SeqCode)
TCCTGGATGCTGTTTTTGAGCGCCAGGAAATTTTCGCCGAGCGCCCAGGGGGAAAATTGGATTTCCAGGGCGGATTCGCCAAAACCGCGGAAGATGAAGAGCGGCTCCGGTTCTTCGAGGCTCAGGGGATTTTTACTGGCCAGATCGATAAGGATGTCACGAACACGGCTGATATCTTCCTTGTAGGCCACGTGCAGCGTGAGGTCGACGCGGCGGATGGGGTACTTGGTCAGGGTCGCGATCTCGGATTTGATCAGCGTCTCGTTGGGCAGGCGCACGAAGGTATTGTCGAATTTGCGCAGCTTCACGGAGAGCAGGTCGATTTCCAACACCTCGCCGACGGTCGTGCCAACCTGCAGCAGGTCGCCAACCTGGAAGGGATTCTCGGCGATCAGGAAAAGGCCGCTGATCAGGTTGGACATAGAAGTCTGCGAGGCGAAGGCCAGAGCGACGGTGAGGATGCCGGCCGTCCCGACCAGAATCCCCAGATCAAAACCAAGCTGCACCAGCGCCGTGGTGAGGAAGATGGCGACAATGATGTAATAGCTGCCGCGCTGGAGGAGCATCTGGCGGTGCACGTCCAGCTTGCCCTTCATGGCGCGCGCGAGAAAGCGGCTGATGATACGGGCTATGACAAAGCCGGCGATGGCGATCAGAATGGCGCGGAATATGTTAATGACCTGTTCCGAGCGGATAAACTGATCAATATACGTTAGCATCTCTTCCATGATACGCTCCTTTTGCCGCGCCTTTTAGCGGGCAGGCATGATCCTTGAACGGCCGAACCCATGAATCACTATCCAAGTTTCGGTAATTTCAGCGTGCTGAAAGCACTGATGAGCATACTTTTCGGGGCCTGCCGTCTGGGCCCGGCAACGTGAACCGCATTTTCCGGAAGAGTCGCCGGATCCTCTTCGATCGAGAAGTGCGCCTTTGATTCGCCCGCGGCGCGGACCATGGATACATCCTCGGTCCATAAACGGCCGTCGGGAGTACTGTAGAGGGATAGGTAGGGTACGGGCAGCTTCAGCCTGTTGATCGGCAGGGGATCGGCGGAATTGTTGTGGACTTGAATCTCGGTCGTCGCCCATTCGGCTTCCAGAGGCAGATTCTCACTATTCAGGCGGGCGTAGGTGCGGCTGGAATAGCATGTTTCGCCCTCCATCGTTGAAGGGCCGAACCAGGTATCGGACAGACGCAGAATGGGCACTTCGAAGAAGGTGACCGCGGGGCCGCCGGCGGCGAGCGTAAACCAGAGGGGCGTGCCCACGTAAATGGTGACCAGTTCACCGGGCAGTACGTTCATGGGCGAGTAGGGTCGGGAAACGACAGGCCGGTCGGCCAGGGCCGGTAGGACCAGAAGCCGTTCCGGCGCATCCTGAAAAGCGAAGCGGGAGACCTGAGATAGGTCACCGGCTTCGAATTCCTGATCGAGAAACATGAAGTCCCACTCGCTCGCGTCCTCAGCGGTTTCGACCTGGCAGTTGGAGACGAGGATTTCGTGCGCCAGGCGGCTGACGGTGACGTCGAGCGTGGCGATTCGCCATTC
>JBJYWZ010000043.1:0-13651 GCA_046259725.1 Promineifilaceae bacterium (SeqCode)
CGGCATCCACCAGCAGCAGCACGCCGTCGACCATGTTGACCACGCGCTCCACCTCACCGCCGAAATCGGCATGGCCAGGCGTATCCACGATGTTGATCGTCATCCCTTCATAGACGATGCTCGTGTTCTTGGCCAGAATGGTAATGCCGCGCTCGCGCTCCAGTTCGTTGGAGTCAAGCACGCGTTCGGCCACGTCCTGATTGCTGCGAAAAACGTTTGTCTGGCGCAGCATGCCGTCAACCAGGGTTGTCTTACCATGATCGACATGGGCGATGATGGCGATATTGCGTATGTCTTTGCGTGGTTGGATCATTAATACCTTTTTTAACCTCGCAGGTTTTACTAGTGCAGAATCACAAAATTATCCGTGCCGCTCTCCGTCAGCCAGCGCTCGCCGGTCTGCGGGTTATATAAGCCGGTAACAATCGTCAGCGCGTCATCCGCACTATTTTCCGGCAAAGTGAGTTCGTGGACATGCAGCAGCGTGTCGCCTGCGCGCCACCCTTCCCAGGCGGCGCCAAGCCCATCCCACTGGGCCACGATACGGCCGTCTTTATCCACAACGTGAACAAATATCTGCACCGGCTGTGGCGAGCCTTCCTGCCGCCAGGCCGTTTGCAGAACCATATCGGAGCCGTTCTTTTCGTAAACGGCCGCTTGCAGCAGCGCGATACGGCCATCGCCGGACGAAAAACGCGCGGATTCACTGTCCTGGAAAGAGCGTGAATTATATCCGGCCAACGAGATGCCGTCATCTGTGCTTATCTGGCTCAGCAAGCCCTCGGCGGTCTGTGCCAGAGCGGGATGCAGTGAGGCCTGCGACGGCCGTGCCAGAAAACCTTCGCCGCCTCCGGGAATGATCAGGCTTTGCGCGGGATCGACCCAGCGCAGCCTGAGGTCGTTGCTGCCAAGGCGATCGAAGATCGCCGGCGGCAGTTCATCCATCTGCATGCCGGCCAGCACGAGATCGGCGGGATCGCCATGCGCGGGTACGTCGTAGAGGAATATGGAATAGCCCAGCTTGTCCAGCGGCTCGCGCTCGCGAAACCAGGCAAACTGGTCGTGATCCGCGAAGTGCACCCCCTGCAAGTTTGTGGCGCTGATGGCGTAGACGCCCGGGGCGGGATCGGCCGCATAGAAAGGCCTGGTCTGCGGGTTCATCAGCCGCGGCGGGAAACTGTCGAGCCCGCGGTAGCTGACGCCGTAATAGTCGGGCCGCGCTTCGCCGAAGTAACTCAGCCATACTTCTTCCACTCCGTTTGCGGTCATCCAGGGGGCCAGGTCATCAAGGTCCTGCCCCCAATCGAGGTTGCTGTCCACCAGGCTGCGCCAGCCGCGGTCCGGGCCGCCGGCCAGCAGGTTGAAATAGGCCAGGTAGTCAGGGTAAATGAGCAGGCTGGCCAGCGCAAGCCCGCCGCCCAGGAGCAATGCCGGGGCGAGGCGCGGGATGGCTGCGGGGTAGTGGCCCCGCGAAACGGCTGTTACGGCGAAGATAATTAAAAAGGGGGCGCTGGGCAGGATGTGGCGGTAGCCCAGGTTGATGTCCGTGGTCAGGGCGATGGCGAAATAACCCACGGCCGGAATTAGCAGCGCAGCGCTGTCCGGCAGCGATGGGCAGGCTTTGCCGTGGCGGGTGATACAAAGGAGAAAAACGACCGTGCCCCACAGCAGCAGTATCAACGTGGGCAGCGGGGTCTTCAACAAGAAAGCGATTGGAAAATAATACCACCAGCCGCTGTCGCTGTATTGTCCCAGCAGAAACGAAGGCGTTGTCACCTGCAGCCGCCCGCCAATATCCAGGAGCTGCTCCACGTGATTGGCCAGGGGCAGCGTCAGGCCGCTCATGCCCTGCATCGCCGGCAGGTTTTCTGGCAGTGTGCCCACATCAAAACCGTTTGCCGCCCAGAGTGTCAGCAGAGCGGCCAGGGGATAGACCATCAGGATCATCAACAGCGTGCGCCACGGGAAGGACTCGCTCAATGATGCCTGCCCGGCGCGATACGCGGCGCGCCAGGAGTGCAGAAACCAGAGCACGGTCACCAGGGCGAACAGGGGGATAAAGAGCATGGCCGTGAACTTCGTATTTTGCAGCAGGCCCAGCGCCGCTCCGGCAATAATCGCCGCCGTCCAGGATGGGGCTCGAAGAAAGCGCCAAAGAGTATATGCGGCCAGCAGCGAAAATGCCGCCAGCCCGAGATCGGTGGTCGCCAGGCGCGCGCTGGCCAGGACGTTGGGGTCGAGGGCCACAAACAGCAGCGCCAGCAGAGCGGCCCAGTACCTGCGGCTTAATTGGCCCGCCCAGCGTCCAGCCAGGGCGGCCATCAACAGCGCCAGCCAGATCGTGGGCAGCCGCGCCAGGAACATCACGTGCTCGACATCATTGCCGATTTCCCACAGAAACAGCTCTGCCGGCCGGTGGAAGCTGGTGCCCTGCCAGGATGGATCATCCAGCGGCAGGGTGACGCTGTCGTCGGCGGCAAGCAGGGAGGCGTTGAGGGCGTTCAGCCCAAGCGGGTTGCCGACGCGAATCTGCGTATGGCCGCGCAGGTACGCCAGGCCGCGCACGATGAAACCTTGCTCGTCAAATGTCGGCGCCTTCTGGACCATGCTGCTCAGAGCCAGGCCGAACATCAGCAGCAGGACAGCCGCCGCCAGCAGGCGGTAAATCGTTTTTTGAGCAGGATGTGATCTAGCGGTCCGTGGGGTGTTCATAATAAACATGGAACCCCGGCGGCAGCACTATTTTCCGTGCCGCCACCGAGGTTCCGATTCCAACTCATTTTGAGGCACGCGAGCCCCTCATGAGACTGCTAATTGTCCAGGGGCATTACCGAGAAGTAGCGGTAGCGACCAACGGAATTGCTGTACTCCTGCGTTGTTGAAATAACGCCGAAATAGGGATTGGTGGTGTAATAATTCTCGTTAATCGTCAACTGGTGTGTCAATGATCCGCCGCTTGAACCGGCCCAGAAGTCGATGCGATCAGCGCGGACCTCCACACGCAAGATGTTGTAGTCATCCCAGCTCACGCCGGAAATTTTTTCGATGTACCAGTTCTTGGCCACTTTGCGATGGACGGGAATGCCGCCGGGCGAGCACTGCCAGCACACCTCGTGAATGCGCTGAACCTGCAGGTTTTTCTTGTTAGCGCCTTCTACAAGCATAAATTCGTAAAACTCGTTGAAGCATTCATTATGTTTGTACCATCCGTCAATAGTGCCGTCCGGCGGGCATTTTTCGCCGACTTTGTCTCCTTCGAATACCAGGCCGAGGCCTTTCTGCCAGCCGGGCTCGACGCTCTTTACCTTAAGTTCGATGGCATAGGGAATCGTGGGCGCTTCCATAAGCGGAGACACGAGTCCAAGGTCCCAGCGGTCGCTTACTTCCAGAATGAGCGCCGAGTAATCGGCCGTCGTTTCGTACCAGGAATTTACCTCGTCAATATAGGACGTGCGCCGAATCTGCCATCTGCCTGCATCGCCGGGGTGCGCGGTCTGGCCGGGATCATTTTCGAAGTCATCATAATAGGCACCGACGACCTTCAGGGTCTGCGACCAGTTGCCGGCAACGCCGCCGGCGACGGAACGTGCGCGGTAATAATAAACGTTAAATGGCGACGGAGCGTGCGTGAAAGTCATTGCCGCTTCCGCACCCACTGAGATGGGCGCCGCGTTTTCAAATCCGGGAGATAAGGACTCCTGCAGCTCAAAATTAACGCCGCCGGCGCTGGACCAGGAGACGGTCCAGCTGTTCTGGCTGTTGGGGCGCGTTGATTGGATATCGCTAATGTCGGGCGTGAGCGGCACCTCGCCGTAAGTAACAATGGGCAGGAGAATGGTGGGCTCGCTTCTTTTATCTACAACCGTGATCTTGACGCCCGGTTCGGCCGTCTTTTCACCTGCGGTGATAACGGCCGTGTTTGTATACTCCGTGCCAACTTTGGCCTGTTTGTCAACCGTGACCACTAATTGAATCGTAACCGAGCCGCCCGGACCAATGACGCCATTCCAGGTTACCACGTTGTTGTTCTCGCCGCCGGGATCACCCGGGTCGGGCAGGCTGTTGTCCATCGCTACGTCGTGGCTGACATAGGTGAGGCCTTCGGGCAGGGCATCGATGATGGACAGCGGCTGAGTATCGGCGTCACCAGTATTTCTGGCAACGACCGTATATGTCACCTCTTCACCTGCCAACACAGCTTGTCTGCTGACCGTCTTCGTCGATTCGCCGATTTCGAAATCATTGGCGGAGCTCAAGCCGTTTTCCTGTTCAAGACGCCGCCTGACTTCCAGGGGCAACTCTTCAAGGTCCTCACGCGAGGTGGTGATAAACACCTCGGGATCGGCGTCCGGATCACCATCATCCTGGGCAAACAGCGCAGGCGTGGCCACCAGAGCCATTAATGTGAGCAGCAAACCGGCGGCCAAGAAGAGAGCCGCCAATCTACCTCTATTTCGCGTACCAATATTTTCTTTCATTTATCCTCCATATCCTTGGCGCCGCCCCGAAAGTCGTTCAACTTTCTCTGACGAACAGCCCAAACATGTTGCGTGGTAAATATTTTCAAACAGCGTACAAACAACTCAGCTTATCCGCCATCGTCTTCCTGGTTCAGGGGAATAGTAATATGATCTGCCGACTCCCCGACGTCGTTTGAGATAGTCACCCGGCGGCCGTCTTCACGAAAATAGAGACCGACGATCAGGTTCCTGTCAGAGGTTTGTAAAGCGTCATTCCAGGGCAGTACGTGCCGCTGGAGAATGATATCGCCTGGACGCAGCGTTCCGGGGGCGGCGTCGAAGCCGTCATGCTGGCTGATCAGTTGACCATCTGCTTCTATCCAATGAACAAAAATGGCCAGGTCGTCGGGTAACGTTCCGTCAACCTGCCATGCTGTCACTAGTTGTATCGCCTGCCCGTCCGGCGGCGTAGTAATTTCATAGCCCACTAAGGAAAGATAGCCATCAAAAGAAGGCGCTTCGTCGAGCCCGGTCAGGGTTATATTTTCGGGCAGCTCGTAGACGGCGAAAGAGGGTACATTATCGCTGCGGTAGATTGGCTCGCCGCTGACACCGGCCAGGGCCATCAGGGAGGCATCGGGCGACGCATATTCGGGCACAATCAAGGTGCCGTTTCCTTCTGCGGGCAGGACGACGGCCCCGGCGACTTCGGCTCCCGACTGCACCCAGCGCCCATCAGGATCGTAGCCTAAATTACGGCGCAGGGTATCGGCTGTGATTGGCCGGTAGAAACCATCGGCAAACACCGGCGATTCGACCTGGTGCGTCTTCAGGTAGTCCGCGATATCGACCAGCGTCGACTGGTAACTTATGCGCGTTTCCAGCGACTGCGGCCATTCATAAAAACCGTTGAAGAGCGTCAGGCCAAGATTCAGTAAAAACAGGCCGGCCAGCAGCAGCGGAATGCCAACGCGCGCCCAGGCAGCCTGCAGCGCGCTGCTTCGCCTATCCCACAGCCAGGAGACGGCCAGTGCGGGCAATGTATAGACCGCAGGCAAGGCGCCGATCATGCGAATCGTGCTCGGCGCCTGCGGCGTGATGGCGCTGGGCAGCAAACCGGCGAGGAGCCAGAACAACGTGAAGGCGTAGAGCGGCTGTTTGAAGCGCCACAGGGCCAATACCAGGCCGCCGTAAAAAAAGAGCGCGGTAAGGGGATCAAATAACGGCCGTCCGGGCATCATATAGGTCCAGCGCGGGTCACCGGTAAAGCTAAAGGCGCCGAGCGTAGCCAGCGACGTCTCCAGGATCGGCCAAACATTCCCTGTCCCCAACGACCTCAGCGGCCCTTCAAGCTGCTGCACGCGCTGCTGTAAGGTCGGATCGGCGCGCAGCGTAAGCGCCAGCGGCAGGTAGACGAGCAGGGCGACGATCAGCGCGATGCCCGCGGCCAGCAGGGGTTGGGGCAGCGAACGGCCGAACAGCTCGGCACGAGGAGCCGGTACATGTTTGCGAAATAGAAACCAGTAAAGGGCTAACAGAAGCGGCCAGAGGAAGATCACGCGCGCGCCGGTATAGGTATAGAGGCTCAGGCCCAAAAAGAGCCCCGCCGGCAGCGGCCTGCGCGGCCAGAACCAGGCAAAGAGGAGCAGAAAAAAGGGCTCCATGATCGGCCGGATGCCGATACGGCTGAAGATAATGGGCCACCAGCTAACGGCCATCAACAGGCCGGTAGTGAGCGCGGCGGCCAGATCGAAGGATCTCCTGACCCAGCGCATGGTCAGAGCGACCACGAGGATTCCCAGGAACGCCGCCGGCAGGCGAATAGACAGCACGTTGTCGCCCAGCAATACCTGGAAAGGCACCGACCAGTAATGGTAAAGGGGTTCGTGGCCATACCCTTCGCGGAAGAAGAGGCTGTGCGCGCCCTGGCGAATGAATCCGGCTACGTCGGCGTTGAGCACTTCATCCTGCGCCAGGCCGGGCGGGATCTCGCCGAGCTGGATCAGGCGCATAGCGGCGGCCAGCAGCAAGACGGCCGTGGCCATCCATAACCAGCGCCAGGCGGCGGCGCTCATGGGGCGTACGGCCTGCTTTTCAGGCGACATCACTTCTGCTACCATTGCAACTTCTAGACGCAGACCTGGTCCCTAAGAGGAATCAGGTCATGCTCAAACGGCCGTCTATTGGCGTTTAACAAATTGATTAGGATACTCAAAACCGCTCAATGGTTCGTGGTGCTGACTTGTGTCTGCCGGTCGAGCAAAGAATTGCTCACGAACGGGCCCGATTGTATCCCGATTATTCAGTCAATCTTCAAAAGACGGCGCGGATCATTCGCGGCCGTTTCGGTCAGCCCGGAGCATGTATTCTATGGCGTCTCGGGAGTATCTTCCATACGCAATGCCCACGCCTGTTTGCTGATTGCACGTCTGTAAGACAGTAGCTCACCGGTGTGGTGTTTGTTCACGTGATTGTCCATGACCAAAAAATGGTTTGTCCCACTCCTCCTGGCGCTGCCGTTTATCCCCGTCCTATTCTGGGGAGCTCATCTCACTGATGCCGCTTACGCCTCGCTGCGTTCAGCGCAGCACGCGGCGACATGGCAGGGGCTTGTGGCAGGTTTCGGCAGCGGGTACGACATACCGGCCACGCCGCTGTTCCCCATCGGCGTTGGCCTCCTCTCGCACCTGGGTCTTGAACCGGCACGGGCTGCCGCGCTGCTGGGCACGCTCGGCTGGGGCGTCGCTGCAGCCATGATGTATTGGTTTGGCCGCAAACTGAACGTCGTCTATGGCTCTCTCGTCGCCGCCGCGCTTTACTGCCTGAATCCCTGGATCGTGACCACGCTGGGCGAGGCGACAGGCTGGATTATGGCCCTCATCTGGCTGCTGGCCAATTTCCTGCTGCGCAAGCGCTATGCCATCCTTACCGTGGGCGCGTTGTTTCTCCTGTCGTTGTTCTTTCGCCCCTCCCAGGGATTTATTTGGCCGGCCGAACTCGCCGGACCCTTGATCTGGTCGATATTGTTGTTCGCCACAGGGGCCGGCCTGGAGTGGCTCGCCGCTTACCTGGTGGATAAGGAAACTATCCGCCGCGGCCGGGCACCGGCTACGGCCGTATTCTTGGGCCTCTTCACGCTTCTTGTTTTGTTCTTCCAGATCGGTCGTCTGCGCCAGGTGATGGCTGAGCGGCCGCGGGCGCTCTGGTCGACGGAAGAGGAGGTCGCCGCCTGGCTGCGCGAAAACAGCAGCCCCAATGCCACGCTGCTTGCCGCAAACCGGCTGGCCTATCTGGCGGACCGCGAATCGATAGCGGATTCACCCGGCCGGCTGCGGGAGCTGATAGAAGAGGATGCGCCGGACTTCGTGGTGACGGGTTCAACCCTGCCCTGGCAGCTTCTGCGCAATGCGATCTGGTTCCGCCTCTATTACGAGCCTCTGCAGCGCTTCGGGAACGGAAACACGGGAGAATCCAATATGGAAATCTGGACTTTCCGCGAGCCGCAGTCGTGGTTGGGGCCGGTGCAGCTACTCAATGCCCGCGTGCCGGATCGCCTTTCCATCCTTGGCTACCAGATGGATCCCCAGCCGGCTATAAGCGGGCTGCCGGTCAACCTGGCGCTCTATTTGCAGGCGCCGCGGGCATCGCTTATCAAACCGGCCCCGTTTCAGGTGATTTTGCGCCTGACCGCACCGCTTGACGGCGCCACAGCTGGCCAATGGACGGTTGACCTGCCGCGCACGATGGCGCCGGAAGCATGGCAGCCGGAGCAGGTTATCGTCGAGCCCTTACAAATAGAGCCGCCGCCGGACCTGGAAAGCGGCGCCTACCCTTTGAATATGTCCCTGATCGGCGAGGGTGATGAGGAGTTTTGGCCGATCTCCTTCAACAACGATGTCAATCGCCTGGATCGTATCCCGCTTGGTTACGTCGTCGTGCCCTGGTTGGGCAGCATGGAAGCCGCGGAGGCGATTTCAGCCAATTTTGCGGGGGGTATTCACCTGGCGGGATACGAGATTGCCCCGGCAGCCGCTGGCGAAACAATGGCAATTACACTCTACTGGCAGCCATCGCAGGCCGTAGACGATAACTACGTCGTCTTCGTGCACCTGTTGGACGAGGCCGGGCAGCTCGTGGCCAATCATGACGGGCGGCCGGCGGGCGGCCGTTTCCCCAGCGATTCATGGCTGCCGGGCATGACCATTCCCGACCGGCATGAGCTGCCGCTGCCACAGGACCTGGCCGCGGGCAGTTACGAGATTCGGGTTGGCATGTACGATCCTGATACAGGCGCGCGCCTGCCCCTTAATTTTGTGGATGGGAAGCCGGTTGAAGCAGATTACGTCTCCCTGGGCGGCGTGAATCTGGACTAATCGCCCGGTCCGTTTTGCTGCGCGGGGGGCAGACCGAAATCGGAGCGGCGAACGGCCGTTGTTTCACTCCACAGGTCGATGGGGATGTCGCCCGGGGCCAGCAGCAGCAGGTTGTCTTTCGGTCCCAGGTTGAACCAGGGATCGCTTTGCATATCGATACGGCCGTTGCCACTGTAGATTGTCAGCAGGCCGTTCTCCCAGCCATCCTGCGCGAACAGGATGTCGTTGGCGGGGCTTCTTGTGGCGATCACGCGCACCCGTCGGCCCTGAGGGATATCGGCCAGCAGCTCGTCATCTACAAAGATCAGCGATCCTTCATCGGTCGCGGCCAGGCTGTCATTGTCTGTCAGCCGCCAGCCGCGCAGATCGACGCCGCCCGCACGGCGAACCTGCAGTTCGAACCAATCGCCTTCAACCGGTCCGGCTTCATCGACATGGTACTCCGATATGATCACATCGCCCCCCTGATACTGCTCAGGATCGAGGGGAACGAAATGGGCGACCAGGTTATTGCTTTCAGCGACGTGCAGCCGGATCGCGGGAGATGTCGCGGCTTCCGGCCCATCGTATCCACTCCAGCCCTCAAAGGCATAACCGGGCGGCGGGACAGCTCGCAAGTTGATCTCCGTGCCTATGAACTGTTCCCCCTGCCAGGGCAGCAGTGCGGGATCGAGATCGTTGACGGCGATCCAACCGGGCGGACCCCCCTCCTGTTCGACGGAAACCACGGCCGTTCCGGGCAGGTTGAAACTCTCCACGAAGTGCTGGCGCATAATGGACGGCCGTTCCGCAGCAAAAGTTCGCATGCCACTGACAACGTCCTCCCAATTTTCGGGCACATTCCAGCGCGCCTGCTCCAGGGGAATCGCCGCGTCCAGTTCGGCTGCGGAGCTTTCCACTTCGGCCGTCACATTTTCTGCGGAGAGAGTGGTATTCAACAAATCGGCGGCGCGGGTCAGGAACCGGTTGTAGAAGTCGGGATTTTCCAGCAGCTTGTTCAGGAACATCTCCATCGGCTCGCCAAGAGGATGCTCGACAGACAGGACATGATCGACCATCTGCCTGTCGACTCGCTCAAAAGCCAGGTCATTATCCCAGACGATCCATTCCCAGCGTCCGCCCTGCGTCCAGGGGCGGAACTGGTGCACATTGTGGTGCGGCCAGTCGGTGTTGGCGATGTACATTTGCAGAAGATAGTAATCAATGAAATTATCGAGATCAACCTGCGTCTGCAGATAGGCGTAGTTATCGGGATCGGCCAGGTCGTTTTCGCGCGCGAAGGTCATCACGTGCTCCCAATGCGGCAAATCAACCTCGCGCTGTTCGGCCGATTGGCGGCCGGGGATGTTGGGCGTATCGTTGACGGAAGCGGCCGGCACGCCATAGGTTTGTTTCAGAAACCGCTCGTCGATGCGCTCGCGAATATTGTAGATACCCCACGGTTCGCCGTTGATGAAGAGCAGGACCGGCCTTCCACGCACGGCGTAGCCGCCCATCTGCGTAAACAGGCGCTCCGTAAGCTGGTTACGGAAAAGGAGCAGGTCCTGGTCGCTGTTGTGCAGGTAGAGGTGGTCAAACGCCACCTGACCTTCCTCGCCAAAGATGGGGTATTCCAATTTGCGCGCGCCGTACTCCTCGCGAAAGTAGAGGCGCAGCGATTTCTTATCAAAAAACCAGCGCGTCCACTCGCCGTGGATGCGCAGCCCGCTGCCCGTATGGAACCCTGTCACTCCATCCACGTCGATATAGGTTAGATCGGCGGGGCGCTCCCACTCGCGCCCGCGTTCGTCATGATTGACGAAAATGCCTGCCTCCTCGCCCCAAAGGTCATGCGGATCGGCGACGATGGAGAGAATGGGCAGCCCTGCATCGAGGCCCATCACGTAGCTGGCTGAGGTAACCGGCCCCGCCATGCCGTCGGGCAGCACCGCCTGTGCGCGCACGGCCACGACCTGCGGCGGCGCGCTTGCCAGTGCCAGGGGGTCCTCGAAAACAGGCGACGTTATGGGATCGGGCGTACTGCCGTCCAGCGTGTAATAAATCCTGGCCTGCGGGTTAGGCGTCTCCAGCGCCAGCGTGATGGCTTCCTCGTAGCTGCCGGCCGGATGGGAGAAGGTCACCTGAAGCGCCGTGTCGGCAGCGGACGATACTAGCTGTTCGCGCCACAACATGAACAAGGCGAGCATCAGCAGGACGGCGACCAGCAGCGGCCATCGCCAAGGTTTGGTCAGATCCGGCAGCTTTTCCATCGAGCAGAAACCACTGGGATTGGCCCCTAGAACGTGCCGCTGAGCAGGCCGTCGACATACTTGGAATGGCGATAGCGGGGGATGGGAAAGCTGTCAACTGCGCGCTCCAGACGCTCCCGCATCTCAACGGGCGCTTTCACCTCAATAACGACCTGATGGTTGCCAACCAGCTCATGAATCAGGTTCGGCCGTGCGCTGTAACGCTGGTCGAAAAAGGTCTGTTCGTAATCAAGCGTGCAGCGGATAAGGCCATCCGGGCTGACGTAATATTCGCGGCGGTAATGGTTAATCAACGCCGGCTGGCTGGCCTTCAAGATCCAGGGCTGCCATTCTTTGGGCGCTTCTTTGCGCAGCGCAGACAGAATATTCCTGTAAGGCTGGTCGAGGGCCAGCGGTTCCGGCAGCGGCAGGCGTTTTTTGTCGCCGACAGACCCGTATTTGATCTTCAGCTCCAGAACGGTCTCGACCACGGGCGGCCGCGGCGTACGCCCGTACCAGCGAAAGCGCAGCTTGTAACGCTCCGCCTGGCCGGCCAGGTTTTCTGCGAGATTGGTCAGTCCGGGGGAATCGAGGTAGAGATTGTTCACCTGGCGGGTCGGAAAGGCGGTGCGAAAGCCCTCCGGGTTGAGGCGTATCCAGCTTCGCGCCTGCGACAAGAGCGACTCATCGCAGGGCAGTTTGAGTTCGTAGCGAACCTCGGAGGGGGTGTTGGGGGGTCGTGCGGTCATTTCAGGATTCAGTATTCAAAAAAACAGTATTCAGTGAACAATCGACGGTAACCGTATACGGTATATGGTGAACAGTCAATTTTCAACTATCGACAAGGGCAATTATGGTGTACGCGGCTGAATTCGCCCAACAAATTGCGCTGCGGCTTAACCTCGACTGGTAGATAGCTGTGAGGGTCATTCAACTAGGTAGATCATGATCGAATAGCCGACGCGGTCGTCCGGCTCGCGGGCACGGAACCAGGGATAGACATTTTTTTCGGCCAGGGGCAGTTCCCAGAGAGCGCTGGCGCTGATGGCGTAAATGCCGGGCTGCGGCGCTGTCGTATCGAAGGGGGGATCACGCCACTGGCTGTAGAACGGCTGGCGCGGAGAACCAGGCAGCGGGCTGTAAGAGAGGCCGTAATAATCGGGATCGGCCGTTCCGAACCAGCCCAGATTGAGCGTCTCGACCTCATTCTCGGCCATCCAATCGCGCAGGCGCAGCAGGTCCTGGCCCCAGTCGATATTGCTGTCAACAAGGATGCGCTGGCCATTTTGCGGCCCGCCGGCCAGGCTGTTAAATGTGCTGATGTAGTGCGGGTGAATGAGCAGATCGTTGAGCAGGAGCCCTATCACAAGGAGCATGAGCAGCGCGAGCGGTGCGGCAGTGACAGACGGCCGTTCCCCAAAGCGATCTCCCAGCCATTGAAGCAGCGCCGGAGAAACAAGGCCGCCAATCAGCAGGTACACAAGGGGCAGAACCGGCAGCAGATGCCGGTAGCCGATGTTCAGGGCGCTGGCCATGCTCAGCGCGAAATAAAACACGACCGGAAGGAGCAGGAAGACAGCCGTCTGCCGCGTGGGCCGGGCGATCAGCAGCAGCGCCGCGGCTGTGAAGAAGAGGACCAGCGTCAGAAGCGGGGTTTTGACGGCAAAGGCGATGGGGAAGTAAAGAGGAAAGCCGTGATTGGAAAATTCCCCCAGCAAGAAGGCCGGACGGCCGCCTTGGCTGAGCAGCAGGATGCGCTCAATGCCTGACCAAAACGTGGGCATGGGCCCGCTGAACTGGTTCAGAAATGCCAGGCGGGAGTCCAGAAAAAGGAACCGGCCCCATTCAAGGCCGAAAATGAGCCACACGACAAAAATGGAAACCATGCCCGCCGTCAGGAACTGCAGCAGGCGGCGCAGAGCGGACTGCCAGGGGGATTGGGCGGAAGGGCCGAACAGCGGCAGCAGTGCCAGGATCATCCAGATAGGCACGAAGGCCAGGGTGGACAGCTTGCTGCCGAAGGCCAGGCCGAGGCCCAGCGCCGCTGCCAGCCAGGCCGGCCAGCTCCAGGTATCCAGCCGCCAGAGGCGCCACAATAGATAGGTTGCCAGCAGCAGAAAGAAGGTCCCGCCGATGTCGGTGGTCACATAACGGCCGTGGGCCAGGATATTGGGGTCGAACAAAAGAAAAAGAAACACCGGCAGCGATGCGGCCCCGCCCCATAGTTCCTGGGCGAAACGCCAGCCCAGCAAGGCCAGGGCAATCGTCAGGAAGACAATGGGCAGGCGCGAAAGAAAGAGGATCTTCTGCACGTCCAAATCACGGTTTGCATGCCAAAGGAAATCCTCGGCGAAGACATACCAGAAGACGTCGGGCGGCTGCCTCTCCCAGCTTGGATGGTCCAAAGGCAGTTCGATTTCCGGCATTGTCAACAGAGGCAGCGCGCTGAGCGCATTGACCAGCGGCGGATGTTCCACGCTCAGCCGGGGATCACGTGTGCGCAGATAGGCCAGGCCGCGGGCGATGTGATTTTGTTCATCCATCGTCGGGCTGTCTCCGATCATGCTGTTCAGAGCCAGGTAGAAGAAGA
>JBJYWZ010000044.1:0-18357 GCA_046259725.1 Promineifilaceae bacterium (SeqCode)
AGTTGGAAGCCATCTCGATCCAGACTGTCATCTCCGGCGCCGTGGCCGTAAATTCGTAGACGAACGTAGGATAGGCGAGATAGAAGGGATTAACCGTATCGGCCGTCCACCAGCCGCTGTAAGTGATAGCGCTCTCATCACGCCAGGTGGCTCCAACAGGACTCGCGCCAAGACGCACACGACCGTGGCGATTATCCGAGGGTGGGACTTTCTGCCCGTTTTCGTAGTCAGCCACGATGTCAATATAAATTGGTGCCACAAGACGGTAGCGTCGGCCAACTTCCAGGCCGCTCACATCCTGAGACATGGCCGCCCATAGCGGCGCCCAACCCTTGAAAATCTTTACCGTATAGATACCGTCCTTCCAAAACAGGGTTCTTTCGTCCGCCGGTGCTCCGGAGATGTTCCATACAACTGTTTCCGGACGTGCGGTCTCCGCATAACCGTCAAAAATATTAGCTTCACGGTTGGACCAGTGCATGCGCCAACCATTAGGCACTGTAATTTCCGCAATGCCGTCCTGATTGTAATGTCCTTCTTCAAAGCCGGGGTTTGTCAGCAGGTTCTGTCCCTGCGCCCCGACATTTGCCGGGCTCAAGACGAGCACTGCCAGCATGAAACCGGTAACCATCAGCAAGGCTACCTGTATGCTTTTCTTCATTATTTTCATTCCTCCGATCCGCCGCTTCCTCTTAAAAAACTAGGCCGCAGTTGTTTCGTACAGCTCAAACCTGTGAGGTTCGATAAGTCCTATCTTGCAGTTCTATAACAATAAACCCCGCAAATTTTGACAAAAATATGGCGCAATGAAACATTGCGCCATCCTGATTGCCGGGCATTGTAACATAGTTCAGGGGCTAATCCAGATTTATCATCCAGATAGGGGAATTAGGGCGGAGTTTGCTTAGAGTGATATTAATCAGAACTGTCCGGCCGTAGGTTTGCTGCTTTATGTATCACAAAAGCCGCTCCCACTATCAGGAGCGCAGCGCCGATCTCAAACAGCCATAGGAGAGGCAGGTTTATGGCGTTACGAAAGACCTGGCCAAACATAATAAATAAGGCGCCAGGCGCGGAAAACAGGCCATCCAGCAGACTCAGATCGAGGTGGTAGTTGTAGGAACGGCCGATATGCAGAAACATATTACGCATGGAGAGCAGGAAAAGAGCAAAAGCCGCAACTATCAACGCCGCGCGGAGCCAGGGCCTGGCGCGCTGCGCGTAAATCCACTGCATCGTATAGGCCACCGGCAGTGCCAGCAGGCTAAGAAATGGCGTCAGGTAACGCCCGTCAGCCGTGAAGCCGTGAAACGTGCGGTGCCGGGCGAAGAGCAGCAGATAGGCCAGGAAAATGACGGCCGCCAGCAGGCACTCACGCCGCTGTTCGTGGTAAAAGAAATACCAGCCGGGCAGGGCGAGCAGCAAAACCGGCGAAAGCAAAAGTAGGCCCTGGTTGGGACAGGGACCGTCGCACCAGCCGTCTCCTGTCCCGCCTACCAGCAGCCCTTTTAGCCCGTCTGCCAGGGGAAAATTGAACGTGGTAGTAAACGAACCGGCCCAGGGATAGTTGATCGCATAATGATAGGAAAGCGTCCAGATGCTGCCGAAGTTACTTTTATTATAGAAGGCCAGGAACAGCGCGGAAAGCAGCCCACCGAGGATAAGGAAGGCAAAGGATGGTACCAGACTGCGCCAATCCAGAGGCCGGCTGTTTAGCAGCAGGTAGAGCAGCACAATCAGCACAAGCAGGGCGTTGGAGTATTCAGTGAGCACGGAATAGCCGAGCAGGAGGCCTAACAGCCCGAAGGTAAGAAGCCTGCCTCCCCTCTGGCGCACGAGACGCACGGCAAGAAAGAAGGCGGTAATGACGAGAAAAGAGGAGAGCGCGTGCGAAAACAGAACCGAACTATATTTCCAATGCACGGTTCCCAGCCCGAACATCAACACGGCCGTCACCGCGGCGGCGCGCGAGAGCGCCAGCAGGCGCATCAGGCCATAAAGCACAACTGCCGTGCCTGCACCGGCGAACACCGGCAGCAAGATCACATAGGCAAGCCGCGCATTTTCCTGGTCATGGCGCGACGGCAGGCTTTGTAAAGGCTCCGGCAGCAGGCCCCCGGCCAGGTAAAAGAGCGTCCCGGCCAGCGCCGTACCAGGCGGCCGGTCGCTATAGAGGACGCCGTCTTCCGAAACTGCGATATCGTTCCCTTCGGCGTAGTCATCGAACTGTGCTAAGGCGAATGTCCTGTTCTCGACCATCGTGCGGATGAGCGCATAGTGGCTGCCATCATTGCTGCTGGTGATGCCTGATGCCGTCGCGTAGTAGACGGTTGACAGGACAAAAAATAGCAGAAAGGCGACCAACCAATCCGTCCGCCCCCACAATTGCGCTTCACGCTCGCCGATCATGTGTTAGCCTCGGCATGTCCGGTCAAACACGGTACAGTGCATCCAAAGCAGCGGCAAGCTGATCCCAGGAGAAATTTGCCGTGTAATGCTGCTGCGCGGCCCTTGAATAAGTAGCGCGCAGCGGTTCATTCTGTAATAGCCGCGTGATGTCTCCGGCAAGCCCGGCCGTGTCGCCGGACGGCCGCAGCAGCCCGGTCGCGCCATTGATCACGTATTCGGGCACCTGGCCGACATCTTCCGCAGCAACGGGAAGGCCGGCGGCGATCAGATCAGCCAGCTTCACAGGACATTTGCTGCGGTTAATCAGGGTATCATCCATCAGGAAGACGGCCGTGCCGGCGCTACGCAGCAGCAGTGGCAGCTCGGATTGATCAACCCAGCCCAGATCGACTACCGACGACAGGACACCATTTTCTTGCAGAAGATCACGAAGCTGCCGCGCATCGTCGTCGAACAGACTCTCGCCGATAAAAAGAACGGCCAGATCGGAAATATTGTTCTTCACCGCCGCCAGAACATTGGCGAGACGGTGCCCGTCAAATTCGAAAAAGCGACTGTAAACCAGGAGCGTCGGACGCGAGCCCAATCCCAGTTCCGCGCGCTTATCCGCGATCTGGTCATCCGGCAGCGCCGCGCCGGCGTGGGCCAGGCCTGAACCATTCGGTATATAGTGAACATGCTCGCGCGGGACACCGTTGCTCCAGACGATGCTCTCCAGGGCGCGGCTGGCCACTGTGAGCGCGTGGGCGTGGTTCATACCCCACTGCTCCTGCCAGGAAAAGAAGCGTTTCTGCACGGCCGTATAAGGCGCCAGATCATTCCATCCGCCCGCCCCCTCCCAATCATCCATATCAACAAGCAGGCGAAAATCGCGGCGATAGAACTGCCACAACCACCACATCGCCAGCCCGCTGTAGGCCTTGGGCTTGAAGCTGTGAATCACGTCCGGACGCCAGGCCAGTATATCTCCCAGCAAATTGCGGGTTGTCGAAAAGGGCTGGCCACCCAAGGATGTATAGCGCAGCATGACCCCATCTTCCTCCCACCAGCGATCTGCCTCATCCGGTGTTTGCCAGGGCGGCATGAACAGCGCTACTTCGTGACCAAGCGCGGTGAGGGCGCGCGCCAGGCTGAGCGCGCGGCTGCGCATCGTTTTATTGGGGTGCAGCCCAAACGGGCCGATCATGGCGATACGCATGGACGCCTTCAAATCTCAGCAAATTACGCAAGTTGATGCTGCCTCTCGGCCAGCAGCTCTTCCACGCGAGGGTAGTCGACATAGACGCCGCGGTATTCCGGCGGCAGCAAAGACGCGATCTGGCACATTATCTCAGCGGTGCACTGCGCCAGAAACTCATCGCGATCTTTGCGCGGCAGGGGAGGGAGCATGAAGGGCTCTCCAATCGCGATCGTGATATCCAGACGCTGCAGGCGCTTCAGCTTTTTCTTGACCAGGCGATCTTCGGTGCCGGTCAGGCCGACCGGAATGAGCAGCACCTGGCCGCGGGAAGCCAGATAGGCGGCTCCCGGCTTACCTTGCGCCAGCGCCTCGGTCTTGCTGCGTGTGCCTTCGGGCGCAATACCCAGCAGGCCTCCTTTTTTCAGACGCTTCATCACTTCGCGCAGCGCGTGAAAATCCGCTTCTTCGCGATCCAGCCAGATCGCGTCGAGCTTGGCACCGAGCGTGCGCCACAGGGGATATTTGTAGTACTTATCGGCGATCATCAGGATGATGTCATCGCGATCAGACAGGACGACGCCCAACATGGCGTCAAGACGGCCGATGTGATTCGTGACAACGATCGCAGCGCCTTCCTGAGGGATATGCTCATACCCGATCATGTTCACATTAGCAAAGAGCTTTACGACTACGCGAAAGAATGTGCGGATTACCCGCAGAAACATAAGCAAACCTCATGACAGCAAAGGCCCGTGAACATCTCGTGTGAATATCCCGTTCCAGGTTGCTCGGACCTGCTGCTGCAGGTGAATTTCCGTAATTGTATAGGAGAGTTTGCGCTGCTACTAGTTCCCCGAACGGCCGCCGCCGCACTATCTTTCAGGCAGCAGCAGCAAGATATTCTCTGTGGAGGCCTCGATTTTGCTGCGGGAGAAGAGCATGGGATGGTAACGGCCGTTGCGCCAATCCAGCAGCCCGTCCTCATAATGAGGGCTGGCCGGATTGCCGGATTGGCCGCCTGGAAGCACAGAGACACTGTTGTCCCATTCTCCCACGTCGATGATCATGCGGCAGCTGGCGATGATCTCCACCGGATTGGGCGGGAAATGGGGCGCGATATCCGCCTGGTTAACGGTTTCTCCGTCGCCGCCGACCGGGATTTCTTCCGTTTTCCAGGACCGCCCCAGACCGGGAACGCGGTTGAGTGGGTGCTCGTGGCGGATATAGTGCAGATTTCCCCACAGCCAGTTGGCCGGATCGTCGCCAAATTCCCGCCGCAGTATGCGTATCGTTTTGCGCAAGGCAGGCAGCAAAAGTGGCCGGATGTCGCCAATCCATTCCGGGCTCCCGTGTTCAAGCCATTGAATGGATAGAGCAAGCGCATGCTCCAGGAATGGATCAAGCTGAAAGGACTCCGCCGGGGTCGTCTTGAATAATTCTTCCGCAAGTTCAGGCGAAACAGCCTGTCGGATGGCCAGCTGCGAAAAATGGGCCAGCCAGCCGGAGTAGAGGCTGGGCGCAACCATGTCGGCGCGCATGTCGCCATCCCACTGCGTCAGTAGTTGGATCGCCAGATGGAGATCTTCTTCCTCTACCGCCATCTCTGCTACAAGCGGCAGAGCCTGGGCCAAAAATTCCCTGGCGCGCAGGGAAACCGTATCCGCCTGTATGCGCGCGTGTGTATCTATCGTCTGCCGGGAGTCGGCTTCAAGTAATTCGCTAATGCGCCGCGCACGGTAATCAGGCAGCCACTCTCCGGTCAGCAGGTGGGGACAGGAGGTCCCTGCGACGCGGTTATTGGCCGTAACAATCCGACCCGATTCAGGATTATGTAAAGTCGGCAGCTCTTCAAAGGGAATCCAGCCGGTCCATTTGTACTCATCGGACCAACCAGGAACGGGAACCAGGCCGCTGCCCCTGGCGCGCAGGGGCACCTTGCCGGGCATCATATAGCCAATATCTCCCTGCACATCGGCATAGACGATATTCTGGCTGGGAAAACCCCACGGGCGTAAGGCCTCGCGAAATTGCTCCCAGTTACCGGCGCGGCCCATATCCAGGACGGATCGCAAGTGATTGTGCGGGCTGTGCGACGCCCAGCGCAGCGCCAAGGTACGATCTTCATCAGGCAAGAGATCAGAAAATACGGGTCCATGACGCGTGTAGCGCACCCTTTCGACTACCGGATCTCGCCCGCGTACCTGGATCACCTCTTCCTGCACCTCGGCCTCGACCCACTGCCCATTCACTTCGTAGAGCATATCATCCTGCTCGTCAAAGCGCTCAACGTAGACATCCTGTGTATCGGGGAAGCCATTGGTGAAGCCCCAGGCCGCGTGCGCGTTGTGGCCGATCACCACCCCGGGTATACCAGGCAGCGTGAACCCGGTCACATTATAGTCTCCGCCCAGCAGATGATTTTCGTACCACAGCGCGGGATACGTCGGAGGGAGATGGGGATCATTGGATAATAAAGGACGCCCGCTGACAGTATGATCGCCGCTGACAACCCAGTTATTGCTGCCAACGCCGCTGCCGCCCGACACGGCGGTCTTGAACGGTAAATCGGCCAATGCCCGACGGTAAGCTTCCAGAAGGTCCCTGGCCAGTCGTTCATCGACGGCCGTGTCAGGCACAATGGAACGATAATCATCTGCGGCAAACGGTGTCAGATCGTGCGCTTTTTGCGGGCCCAACGATTCCACAAGCAGCAGCCGCAGCAGTTCCGTCTCCCAGTTTACGGAAAGACCCCAGGCCAGCACCGCGCCGATTGCACCAGCGTCAAGCAGCCCCCAGGGCTCAGGCGTATAGTGCAACAGCGTAAACTCAGGCGGCAACGGCTGGCTGTTGATATAGGCGTTGACGCCGGCCGAATAAGCACCTGCTACCTCCCGAACTGTCGCATCAGCGCCGTCTACCTGCGCTTGGGCCGCCTTGCGCCAGCCAAAATAACGGGCGACGCGGTCACTGACCAGCCCCGCGGGACCGACGATTTCACTGATGCGGCCCGACCCCACGCGCCGGATGAGGTCCATTTGAAAAAGCCGGTCTTGCGCGTGTACATACCCTTGAGCATAAAAGAGATCGGGCGCGCTGCGCGCGTAGATATGGGGCACGCCCCAGGCGTCGCGCAGGATCTCCACCGGATCGTTCAAACCCGGCAGGGCCGTCTGGTCAAAGCGCGGCGGCAGGCTGCGCCGCAACAAACGGCGCCAGGCCACGCGCGCCGCCAGGGCGCCGGCGGCTGCAGCAGCCAGCGGTACATAGTAGCGGGCATTAGATTTTTTCTTCTCAGCAGAATCACTCATCAGGTTTCTCCGCCTTACTAACAGGGGGCCTACGTCCAGCGAGCTGGCGATGGGCTGTCATGGGAGCGGCTCTTTGAAGTCGTAAAGCCCATCGACGACGGACCAGCGCCGGGCGCAGCCCGGGCAAGTCAAAACCATGTCTTGCGGTTTGCCCAGAGGCGTCCCGCAGTGTG
Organism: Promineifilaceae bacterium (SeqCode); assembly: GCA_046259725.1. GTDB lineage: Bacteria > Chloroflexota > Anaerolineae > Promineifilales > Promineifilaceae > JAACFF01. The sequence goes on from JBJYWZ010000044.1 coordinate 7,071, forward strand.
GGCAGGCGAAGAAAAGATTTTCAGCCGCTTTTTCGTGTGTCAGCAACCTGCGGTTCAGCACAAAGACACTGGGCGTGAGCTGCCACCAGTTGCCCGTACGCTGCGCTGCGCCGTCGAGCGCCACGAGCACGCTGGTTGGAACGACTTTTTTCACGAAAGGGATGCGGAAGTGGGAGACAGTCAGCATTTGTCCGGGCTCAAAGCCCGCGACTTGTAGTTGTTCGCGGATCCATTGGGGGTGAAAGTCAAAGTTCAGCTCGACAAATTCAACCGGTTCAGCCGTAAATGGAGACCAATCCTGGCGTCTGGCGGCATAGCGCAGGATGGCTTTCAGATTTTTCTTGCTGGCAAATTCCAGCACATAAGCCGCCCGCGGCCGGGAGATGCGCGCCAGTTGCGCAAATACAGCCGGCACGTCGGCCGCGTGATGCAGGGTACGTATTTGCACGACGGTCTCGAACAATCCTTGAACGAACGGCATCTGGTACCAGTTGCCGGCCACAAAAATGAAGCGCGGGTCATCTCCAAGCGCCGCCTGCGCTTCTCTCAGCAGCGTGCGCGAATAGTCGAAGAGTACCACGCGCCTGTATCCGCGATATTCATCCGCCAGACGGCCGAATCCCGCTCCCACTTCGATCAAGGTATCACCGCTGGGCGGCATCAGCCGGCGCAGGGCGACGCGTTCGACCTGGTCTTCATAGGCGCGCTCGCCGCTTTCCCAGAAGCGAGCGTTGTAGTCAGATCCTTCGTAATCACAGACGGGTGGCGATTTTGGATTCTCTGCCAACGTTTGTTCTCCTTATCGCCGGCTGAGCGGCAGCCAGGATGCTTATGCTAACAGAGTTGCGACGCCTCGCCAAGCAAGCTGTTTGCTGCATAATGTTTCCCGGGAAACATTATGCGCGCGGCTGTTTTTGTGGGTCTCGTTCAACATCCACGGCCATTGAAACGATTGGCAAAGCGCACCGCCATTTGATCCCATGCAGCGATGTTTCCCGGGAAACATCGCTGCATTGCGAGAACGGCCGATTTCGCTAAAATATGCGCAGTTCGGCCGCTGTCCAACCGCGCGGTAACCGGCTGAGTATGAAATGAGCAATGACGTCGCCGTATTTCTCGACCTGGACAATCTTGTCATCGGGGCCAAGCAGGTAAAGCTTTCGTTCGATATCAACCTGGTTCTTGATCATCTCAAGAAAATCACCGATGGGCGTATCGTGCTGCGGCATGCCTACGGCGCCGGCCGCCAGAGCCGCAGCCAGCTTCAGGAACTGGCCCAGGCCGGCTTTATTGTCCAGTCAGCCACCCGCATCAACAGTTTCAGTAAAAATCTGGCCGATATGCAGATAGTGGTGAACGCCATGGACACCCTGGTGGACGGCCACCAGTACAGCACCTATGTGCTCATGAGCGGCGACCGCGATTTCACGCCGCTCGTGCAGTCGCTGCGTAAACGGGGCAAGCGCGTCATCGGCGTGGGCATCAGGCACACCAGCAGCAGCAGCCTTATCGAACTCTGTGACCACTATATCTTTTACGAAGATCTGCTCACCGTTAATGACCTTACCGATGCCGAAATCGAAGCGCTGGTCTCTGCGGCGCGCGATAAGCTGCTGCATGACAAGAGCCGCGTGCGGGCGAGCATTTTCAAGGAAGAGATGACCTCGCTCAGCGACGGCCGCTTCAGTCGCAGTTCCTACCCGCAGGCGAGTTTTAGCAAATTCCTGCAGGGCTATCCGCACCTGGTACGCATCATACAGGAAGAGAGCACGACCTACGTCGCGGCGCCTGGTTCTCAAGAAATCTCGGAATCTCTTGCCAACCGCTACCGGGCAGCCCTGAAGCGACAGCGAATGCGCATCGTTCCGGCACAGCAGCGATTTGCCATCCTGCACGCCCTGATCACGCTTCTGCGCAGCCATCCGGACCTGATGTGGTACGAGTTGCTCAAACAGCTCAATACGGACCTCGAAGGGAACGAAAACGTGGATGTGTCGAAAAATCAGATTAACGCGCTGCTGTTGGTGGCGCGCCAGGCGGGCGTTATCCGCACGCTCAAAGGAAAGTCCCTTTCTACCGCACCCGTCGTGCCGGAATTCAGCGGGGACCGCGCTTTTCAAGAGTCGGTGATATGCATCGATAAGGCTTATCTGGGAGCGATTCTCGATCTGCCGGAGCTGTTTGATTATGCCGAGGCGGCCGTGGCCCTGTATGACAGCCCAGGTTACGAATCCTATTTGCGACGCATAATCAAGATTTAGAGCTCCGGAACCAGCTCAGATCACGGGGGATCACAGCGGCACCTCTTCACGGTGAGCAAACCCCTGACTGTTATCAATATAGTAAAGTCTGGTTGGATCCAGCCTGTACCAGTTCACTTTCTCCAGAGCGGAAGCGACGGCGCCCACGGCCGTGGCGATAAAGGGGTACTTTCGACCATATAACGCGATCGCTTCTTTGCGTTCCGCACCGGACAACTGGCTGACCGGCCCCTCAAGTTGGATGCCCTTAATCTCGCGCCAATCGTGATAATCCTCTTGGATCGCCGCCGCGGCCCAGGGATTTTCGGCGATATAACGCGCGTGGCGTGTATGCCCGGCGGAAAGAAAATAGAGCGCGAAACCAGAGTTGACATAAAAAACGGCGGCTGCCCAGACACGGCCGTCGGATGCGACGGACAGGGTCATAACCTGGTGAGTCGCCAGGTACTCAAGTGCCGCGCTGCGCCCTTCACTCACGGTAAGCGGCGCCGCCCCCCTGCCAGCGCTTGAATAAATCGCTTTCCAGTTCAATTCCGAGCAGGTCCAGAATGCGATTGACCGTCTGGTTAATGAGGTCATCAATATCCTGAGGATGATGGTAGAAAGCAGGCATCGGCGGGGCCACGATTGCGCCCATCTCCGTTACCTGGACCATCATGCGCAGATGTCCCAGGTGCAGGGGCGACTCCCGCGGCGCGACCACCAGTCTGCGGCGATCTTTCAGGACAACGTCCGCTGCGCGCAGCAGCAGATTGTCGCTGAACGAGTAAGTGATTCCGGCCAGGGTCTTCATAGAGCAGGGCAGTACCACCATGCCGTCGGTCTTAAATGATCCCGAGGAGATTGGCGCGGCGATATCCTTAAAACGGTAAGAAACATCGGCCAGGGCATTCACCTCATCCATCGTATAGGTTGTCTCGAGGCCAATCGTAATCGCGGCGGCGCTGCTGGCAACCAGGTGTGTCTCGACTTCTTCGACATTTTTGAGCACTTCCAAAAGACGAATGCCGTATATCACGCCGCTCGCTCCGGACATGCCGACAATTATTTTCTTCATAGGCTCAAACCCTTTGCCGTTCTTGAACAGTATTCAGTAAACAGTATACAGTAAACAGCGGGCAGCAGGCAGTGGATGGTGCGCTTTTTTGATGTTTACCGGCTGCCAGGTGCCGTATATCTATTTTTTATGTAAACTCAGTTCTGTCGCCTTGACCGGATTTGCGAGTATAATGGGCGCTTTAAGGTAAGTTGAGGTATTTGTGAAATCAATCTACGTGAACCAGGCTAATCCCGGTGATGAACTCATCAATGAACTCTTTTTATTAAGCGATGTTGTGCAGCGCAAAACGCGCGACGGCCGTCCGTTCGTCCTCTGCACACTGCGCGATCGCACCGGCCAGATCAACGGCGTCTACTGGGACATCCCCGACTACGTCAACGCACTGCTGCGACCGGGCATTCCCGTGCTGATCAGCGGGCAGGTCAATAACTACAAAAACGCCCTGCAGGTCAATATCACCGATGCCAATATCGCCAATAACATTGATGCCAGCGAGCTCCTGCCGGCCAGCCAACGGCCGATCGAGGAGATGATCGCCGAACTGCGCGAATTCATCGACAGCCTGAACGAGCCATGGAAAACCCTCGTGAGCGGCATTCTGCTGGATCAAGACGTCTTGATGCAGTACGCCAACGCGCCGGCGGCCCGCGTGATGCACCACGCCTATATCGGCGGCCTGCTGGAACACACGCTCACCATGGCCAAGACGGCCGATTTCCTTACCGGCGTTTACCCATACATCAATCGCGATCTACTTCTCTCCGGCGTCCTGCTGCATGATTTCGGTAAGACCAAGGAATACGCCTTCAACGACGAATTCGGTTTCACAGAAGACGGCCGCATGGTCGGACACATCGTGCGCGCCATCGTTACCGTCGAACTGGCCGCCGCGCAAATGGATTTTCCAGAAGACGATCTGCGGCAGTTGATCCATCTCATCGCCTCGCACCACGGCACGCTTGAATGGGGATCACCAGTCGTTCCTAGGACAATCGAAGCGGTCCTGCTGCACCAGATTGACCTGCTGGACAGCCGCATGCAGGGATTCTACGACCACCTGCGCAACGACAGCGGAGAAGGCGCCTGGACCACCAAAAACAGCCCCATGCACGGCACGGAGCTAAAAATACCACCAGAATTCCAGAGTGAATAAGCCATTTTTCGATAATTATTGCACTGAACAAAAGATCGAACCATAATTCAGTCATATATCAAAGCCACAACAGGCACGTTCTGGCAAATCACCCTTTGTTTAAGCGTGGTGAAACCTGCTACAATTTGAGCCCATGCAGCCCGATATTAGCGAACTGGTCCAGGCAATTCACGATTCCCCCACACTGACCGTTCTGGTCACGGCCGGAGCCGGCTCACAGGCGCTTGCCGATCTGCTGGGCGTGGCCGGAGCTACGCGAACCTTGTTGGAAGCGCTTGTTCCCTACAGCACCGCCTCATTCGATGATTTCCTCGGCCAACATCCCCCGCAGTATGTGGCGGCGGAGACGGCGCGCCTGCTCGCCGGCAGGTCCTATACCCGAGCGCGCTGGCTGCATACATGGGAAGAAAGCCTGGTAGGAACAGCCTGTTCGGCGACGATTGTCACCGACCGTCCCAAGCGGGGCCAGCACCGCGCCTACATCTCAACCTGGCAGCCCAACAGGCTCATCTGCACCCGCCTCTATCTGGCCAAGGGAGAGCGAGATCGCGAAGGGGAAGAAGACATGGTGAGCCGCGTCCTGTTGAACGCCCTGGCCCAGGCCTGCGACATTCCCCAGCGCGTCACCGTGCCCTTTGTAGATGGGGACGATCTCAGCGAGGAAGTGACCGATTTCCACGCCCTGGTCTTGCAGCTCCTGTCTAATAAGTCGACACATTTCGGCATTGAGGATGATGGCCACATTCTGGGTACGGACAGCAGGCCGGCCGCGCTCTTATCCGGCTCGTTCAACCCGCTGCATGACGGCCATCTCGACCTGGCCCGCACAGCCGGCGATTTGCTGGGGGAAGAGGTCTTCTTTGAACTCTCCGTCCACAACGCGGACAAACCTTCGCTGATACCGCAAGTCGCTTTGCGGCGCATCGCCCAATTCGCCGGTCGCTATACTATTTTTGCCAGCACCGCGCCGACATTTGTGGAGAAGGCGCGTCTCTTCCCGGGAACGACCTTTGTAGTCGGCTACGACACGGCCGCACGCATCCTGCACCCGCGCTACTATGGCAACAGCCATGAGGCGCTGCGCCATGCGCTGCAAGAGATAGAGGAACTGGGCTGCAGCTTTCTCGTAGCCGGGCGCATGGACGAAAACGGCCGGTTCGCCCAGGTAGGCGATCTACCGATCCCGCAACGTTACCAGACATTATTTACCGGCATTCCTGACGAAATTTTCCGCAAGGATATCTCCTCAACAGAATTACGAAGGGCCGGCCTCAGGGGCAGCCGCTGACGGCAGACTCTATCGGTTAGCGATCTTTAGAGACGCGGCGGATATTCTGCCGCAGCTTGATGATGCTGTCCGCCGGATGGTATCCTTTGCGCAGGCTGAGATTGGCGTAGACCAGGGTGCGAGGGCCCACCAGGCAGCCGGGATTGAGCACGCTGTTGCAGCCGGTCTGCGCGTCGTCGCCCATGATGGCGCCAAATTTCGCCAGGCCCGTGTCATAGGCTTTATCTTCAATATGCAGAATGAGCGACGGTCGTTTGCCCGTCTGACGATCTTTCTCGCTTAACATGCCCAGGTTGCTCAGCTTGGTCCCCGCCCCCAGATTGACCCGATGACCCAGGATTGAATCTCCAATATAGTTGAAGTGCGGCGCGTGCGCCTGAGGCAGGAAGAGGCTGTTTTTCGCTTCGCTGGCATGCCCGAGTTCGCTGCCCGGCAGCAGGATGACGTTTTCACGAATGTAGGCTCCGTGCTTGACCACCGCGCCGTCGCCGATATAGGCCGGCCCCAGGATGTAGGCTCCAGGTTCAACAACAGCCTCAGGAGCGACATAAACCGGCCGCTCGCTCAGGTGAGCGCCGGGCATCACATTTCCCAGAATAATCTGCCTGGCCTCTGTAAGTCGCGCAACATGACGGCCGATATGCGGGATCGCCTCCCAGACAAATTCACAGCCGTCAAAGAACGAGGCCACGAACTCATTACTCAAATCGAAGAACTCTTCTGGATGCAGCATACGCCGGCTATCCTCCTATCAGGGCCGCCTGGATATCCGGCGTGAGGCGCACGAGGAAATCGTGCAGCGGTTCTATCGCCAGGCCAATGGCAGCCCAAACAATAAAATAATCCCAGCGGATATAGGGATTGATGGCAAAGCGTTTTCCGGCCGCGACATAGTCCCAGGGACAGCGACCGACCAGGCGGGCGATCAGCCAGCCGGTCAGCAGTTCAACGGCCGTGAATCCCAGCGCATAAACAGCAGCCCGAATCCACCAGGGATAATCACGGATCGCGTTGTGTACCGGCTCATAGAGAAACACAATCGAGCCGTAAATGGGAAACATCCACAAATAAGTGGTGCCCACCAACCGCCAGTCGCGCCGCGGAGCGCTTTCCGTCAGCGCGGTGTACAGCACTTCTCCGCACCAGCCACCCAAACCATAGAGCACAAAGCGGATCCACATGGGGTAATGATACAGTTAACAACGGACAGTGGACAGTATACCTGGTCAGTGAAGGCGGCGATTATACAAAAAGGGCGATCTGCCTACAGATCGCCCTAGACTAGTCGGATTTTAATTCAAGCAGAACTATACTGGCAGCGCGTGGAACTGCTCTTCCTCGGTCGAGCCTTTGAGGGCGACGGTGGATGCGTCTCCGCCGGAGATGGTCATCTGAATTTCGTCGAAATAGCCGGCACCGACGAAACTCTGGTGCTTGATTGCCCTGAAGCCGTCTTCCTTCTGCATCTCGAACTCACGCTCCTGGAATCTGGAGTAGGCGGCCATCCCTTCTACCCTGTACCCCCTGGCCAGTTCAAACATGGAGGCGTTCAGCGTGTGGAAGCCGGCCAGTGTCACAAACTGGAACTTGTAGCCCATTTTGCCCAATTCATTCTGGAACGCGGCGATTTCTTTTTCGCTCAAGTTTGCGCGCCAGTTGAAAGACGGGGAGCAGTTGTAAGCCAGCAGCTTTCCCGGAAACTTCTCATGCACGCCGTCGGCAAAGGCGCGCGCCTCGTCCAGGTCGGGGTGCGCCGTCTCGCACCACACCACATCGGCGTAGGGAGCATAGGAAAGGGCGCGGTTAATCGCCTGGTCCAGCCCTCCCGTCGTGCGGTAATATCCTTCGGCCGTCCGTTCGCCGGTGATAAAGGGTTGGTCGCGGGGATCGATGTCGCTGGTGATCAACTGCGCTCCCTCAGCGTCAGTGCGCGCAATAACGATCGTGGGCACGCCCAGGACGTCCGCCGCCAGACGCGCGGCGACCAGCTTCTGGATAAATTCGCGCGTGGGCACGAGCACCTTGCCGCCCATATGGCCGCATTTCTTGGCGGAAGAGAGCTGATCTTCAAAATGGACGCCGGCGGCCCCGGCCTCGATCATGGCCTTCATCAGTTCAAAGGCGTTGAGCGTGCCGCCAAATCCCGACTCGGCGTCGGCGACGATAGGTGCGAACCAGTGAATGCCGTTTTTGTTCTCCATGTGCCAGATCTGGTCGGCGCGCATCAGGGCATTGTTAATGCGCTGGACCAATTTCGGCGCGCTGTCGGCCGGGTAGAGGCTTTGATCGGGATAGGTCTGGCCGGCCGCGTTGGCGTCGCCGGCGACCTGCCAGCCGCTCAGATAAATCGCCTTCAGGCCCGCCTGTACCATCTGTACCGCCTGGTTGCCGGTCACGGCGCCCAGGGCGTTCACGTAATCCTCCTGGTGCATAAGACGCCACAGGCGATCAGCGCCCATGCGCGCCAGCGTGTGCTCTATCTGCACGGTCCCGCGCAGGCGCACAACATCTTCTGCGGCATAGGGGCGCTTAATACCCTGCCACCGTTTATTCAATTCCCAATCATCGCGCAGTTTACCGACATTATATGGCTTAAACATGATTTCTTCTCCTCGAGATTTCTTTTGATACCTATCCAAACAGACAATTAACGACCGGGGTTACCCTTTATTCCAAGTATGTATACGCTTTTAGCGTCAAGAAATCTGTAAAGTCCTCCTGCAAACTGATCTCCGAAAAAAGCTCTGCAGCCAACTCGTAGTTGTTCGCCGCGAAATAATCCTCACCTACTTTCTCTTTAAGTTCCTCAAGGACATCAGCGACCGTTTCCAGGAACATCTCTTCCGTTATCGGCCGTCCGTCCTCCAATGCCGTATGCGGGTTGTGCAGCCACTGCCAGACCTGGGAGCGCGAGATTTCGGCCGTCGCTGCATCTTCCATCAGGTTATAGATAGGCACGCAGCCGTTGCCGCTCAACCAGGCCGCCATATATTGGATGCCCACGTCCACATTCAGGCGCAGGCCCGCTTCGGTGATGCTGCCCTGCGGCACGGCCAGCAGGTCACCGGCCGTCACTTCCAGATCATCCAGCTTGCGGAAGATCTGGTTCGGCGTGGGCATATATTTGTCAAATTCTTCTTTGGCGATCTGCACCAATCCGGGATGGGCAACCCAGGTTCCGTCGTGACCGTCCTTCGCTTCGCGCTCCTTATCAGCGCGCACCTTCTCCAGGGCGATTTCGTTCGCCGCGGAATCGCTGCGGATCGGTATCTGCGCTGCCATGCCGCCCATGGCGTGGATTTCGCGCTCATGGCAAACTTTTATAACGTAGAGTGAATAGGAGTGCATCATGTGCGTGGTCATCGTCACCTGGGCGCGATCCGGCAGGTAAAAATCGGGATGTTTCTGGAATTTGCGGATGGCGCTGAAAATGTAGTCCCAACGGCCGCAGTTCAGGCCCGCCGAGTGATCGCGCAGCTCGTAAAGGATTTCATCCGCTTCAAAGGTGGCCAGGATATTTTCGATCAGCACTGTGGCCCGGATCGAACCCTGGGGAATATCCAATTCATCCTGGGCCATCACGAAGACATCATTCCAGAGCCGCGCCTCCAGGTGGCTCTCCAGCTTGGGCAGGTAAAAATAGGGGCCGCTGCCCTTATCCAGCAGCGCCTGCGCATTGTGGAAAAAGAAGAGGCCGAAGTCGAAGAGCGAGGCGGAAATGGGCTGCCCATCGACCAGGACATGCTTTTCCTGCAGGTGCCAGCCGCGCGGCCGTACCATGAGCGTCGCCACCTTTTCCTGCAGTTCGTAATATTTCCCTGTTGGCGCCGTATAGGTAATGTGCCCGCGCACGGCATCGCGCAGGTTGATTTGACCTTCGATCGTGGCAGTCCACGTGGGCGAATGTGAATCTTCAAAATCGGCCATGAAGACATTTGCGCCGGAATTCAAGGCGTTGATGATCATCTTGCGGTCCACCGGTCCCGTAATCTCTACGCGGCGATCATTCAGATCGGCCGGAATCGGCGCGACGACCCATTCGGATTCACGGATATGCGCCGTTTCGGGCAGGAAATCTGGCATCCTGCCGACGCTGATCTCTTCCTGCCGTTCATCACGCAGAGCCAGCAGCGCGCGGCGTCGCTCGCCAAACGCCTGTTCAAGCCGGATCACAAATGCCAGGGCATCCGGCGTCAATATCTCGCCAAATTCAGGCGAAACTTCCGCCTCTATACTCAATCGGCCAAGCGCAGTGGGATTCAATGTCGTCATACCTGTCTCCTCGGAACATCCTGCCGGTAAATCGTAACTATTAGCGAAAATTCGCTACAAGTGAATTAAAGTATAACGGCTGAATACGGTTTGTCAAGAAAAAAGTGCGTGTATTTTGGCAAAAAGCGAAAATTCGCTAAACTCCTTCTCATGAGTCTCAACCTGATCAACATTATTTTTGGCATGAAAGTACGCCAGGCGCGCCTGGACGCCGGGCTGACGCTGTCCGAGTTCGCCGAACTATGCGACCTCTCCCCTTCCTACGTGACCGAAATCGAAAAGGGCCGCAAATATCCGCGCGCGGATAAGATCATCAAGATGGCCGATGCCTTGAACCGCGACTATGACGATCTCGTTTCAATCAAGCTGCCCCCCTCTTTGACCTATCTGGAATCGACGCTCTCCTCCAGCGCCGTACAGCGTTTTCCCTTTGAGGAGTTTGGCTTCGAAGCCGGCGATCTGGTAACGATGTTGACGCGCAAACCGGACAAGGCCAGTGCGCTGCTGCACGGCATTTTGGAAGTAGGTCGCCGCTACGACATCGATGAGGAGGAATTCCTGCGCAGCGCCCTGCGCTCTTACCAGGAAATCCACGAGAACTACTTCCCGGACCTGGAAGAGGCGGCCGTCCAGTTTCGGGCCGACTTTGGCAAGAAATATGGCTGGCCGGAAGATAGAAGAGTGCCGCTGTCAGATCTGATAACCACACTGACGGAAGAGTATGGCTATGTCATTGATGACGAAGCCATCGCGCGCACGGCCGATTTATCCTCATACCGTTCCGTCTTTTTACAGGGCAAACCCCCCAAATTGTTCATCAACAGTGCCCTCTATTCCCGGCAGGTACGTTTCATTATTGCCCGCGAGCTGGGTTACTGCTGCCTGGAAATAAAAGAGCGTTCAACCACCTCCACGCCGATCAGGATCAATACGTTCCAGCAGTTATTCAATGACTTTCGCGCTGCCTACTTCGCCGGCGCCCTCTTAATGCCGCGCGCCAGTTTTCTTGAGTACCTGCAGACCTTCTTCGCTGCGGAGTCCTGGGATCCGAACACCATGTTGGATATGCTGGCCAAATACAACGTGACGCCGGAAATGCTGCTCTACCGCATGAGCGAGCTGGTTCCGCAGTTCTTCGGCGTCAAGCTGCATTTTCTACGCTTCCATCACCGTCAGGGCACATCATCCTACCAGCTCATCAAGCAGCTAAACATGAACCGCCTGCTCGTCCCCAGCGGGATCGGCCTGGCGGA
>JBJYWZ010000045.1:0-3605 GCA_046259725.1 Promineifilaceae bacterium (SeqCode)
CCAGTCCATTTGCAGGTAATAGACGCCGCCGTAATTCTCGGCCTGCTGGTCCACGCTGGTGATTTGCTGCAGCTCCACCTGGATCGTGACCGGCTTTGCACCGCTAAACAGCTCGCGCCCGGCCGGCTCCGCCGCCCCGGTCAACACGGCCGGATCATTGGTACCGACCAGCAGACGATAGTCGCCCGCTGTCGCTTCTTCATCCTCACCCCAGGCCGTGACAACGACGCGAAAATTATCAGTAAGATCAAGAACCGGGAATTCGAAAGAAGCGCTGCTCTCACTGCCGGTCGAGTTAGCCTGGCGCAGGAGCCGTCCGCTGTAATCCTGCAGTTCCAGCACCGGCCGCAGATCGCCGCTCGTCGCTTCTACATAACCGTAGAGGGTATCTCCACTGTCCATGTGGGGAATGGTATAAAACCAGGTGTTCTGTTCGGCCGACAGCTCACGGCTGATCTCCTGCACAGCCGTAGCGATGCCCGAGGCCTCCCGGTCCAGAAAGGCGATCTTATCACCCGTGTCGCGGCCCTGCCCTTGCAGCACTTCAGGCGCGTCCAGGCCGACAACCAGCCTGTATTCCCCTTCCGTCTCGTTGGTCAGCGCCCCCATGACCAGCAGCAGGTAATCGCCGTCCTGCGGGATCGTATATTGGAAAGCGGCAGTCGAATCGGATGCGAAATTGTCGTTTCCGGCCAGGATATTGGCCAGCACGACCTCGCGCATTGCCACGACAGCGTCATCACCCGCCGCGACCCTGTCCGCCAGTTCCTGCCGCATCCGCGCCAGGAGCTCTTCCGTGAAAGCTTCCGGTGTGGTCAGGAGCAGCAGCGGGTCGAGATTGCCCGATACATTGCTCATCTGCACATAGAGGGTATCCCCCTGCTGCAAATCGGGCAGCACATACTGCAATCTCTCGTCCAGAAAAATACGGCCGATCTCGACCTGCATCTTTCCCGCTTCTTCCTCATCCTGCGCCGATGTTTCGATTGGCGTGGCAATAAACGCGCAAGCCAGGATCACGGCCATCACCATCAAGTGCGATCGGTGACGTTTGCAGCAGGCTGACCTCATGCACCTGGATACAAACGCCAGGAAGGGCGCAGACAGGGACTGCGCCAGCCAGCTCGATTGCTTCATTGCCTTTACCTCCACCAGAACGCCGCCGCTCCCCGGACCTCCACCGTCCTGATTCGGCGCAAATCGAAATTTGCGCAAAGAAAAACACGGGGTTGTTAATGACTTATGTCTAGCGAGTGTATCATACCAAACAAATCAACATTGCACCTCAAACGTGCCAGGCTGCCGGACATCCTTCCAACGCCAGATATGCCGATATTTCGACAAGTCCACTGCAAGCTTTCGGAAAGCCGGTATAGTTTCATGGCTGAACTACTATGCGAAGTTTCTGGCCGCTGTATGAGGGCCCGTCTTCCGCGCTCCATACCCCACTGGAACTTGCCCGCCAGCGAACGGCCACCAAGCAGTTCCTATCCGCGACCGAGAAATAGGAAAGCAACCACGCCGATCAGGACCAGGTAGGCCATCGGGTAGGCCCAGTCGAGGAAGTTATCGATGTGCTCAACCCGTTCGATCTCGCCCCTCATCTCCAGCCGCTTCATCTGCACGTTGTACAGCAAGACCAGTGCATTGACGATGAAGGCCACGGCCATGATCGCATCGAGGAAGGTGATATAGCCAAGACGCGGATAATTGTCGGCCAGGCTGAAGCTGAAAGCAATGAAAAGCAGGATGTTAGCCGCCGAGGCCTCTATACGCCGCGTATAGTCTTTCAGGAAGAAGGTGAACCAGGAAATGGCAACGATCAGGAGGATGGGCACAAACACCTGTAACACATAGTAGTCCAGGTGCCGCGGCGCTTCAAAGCTGAAGGTCATGCGCGAAACGGCGCGGTCTGCGGCGGCGCTGCTTACCGTGTCCGGCTCGCTGACGAATTCCCCAACCACAAATTCGTCTTCGCCGTGATCAGGGCTGATGGCGCTGTAATCGGGCAGCGCGGTCAGCGTATAGGCATCGGCAGGCAGGATCATGTCGACCATGATCGGGAATTTCTGCGCATCAAAAGGATATTTCTGGAAGTCGAAGTCAGCCTGGAATGTGGTGCTGAAGTGCTCAACATAGCGAGCACGGCCGTCCGGCCAGACAGCCACCGCGCGGTTTTGTATCCAACGGTTTCCCAGCTGGTTGAAAAAGGTGAAATCCGGCCAGCGGCTGGCGGCGTCGGCCAGAAAACGATCAAATTCCTTCTCCGTGTAGAGCTTGACATCACAGTTGCAGCTGTCCGGGCTGAAGGCCAGGTCGGGATCATGCCAATCCATGCGCACGCTGCCGATAACCGTAAAATTTTCGCCCGCTGAATCCACCTCGCTGATACGGTCGATCTTGACGCCTACTTCGACCTCAATCGGCTGCTTTAGCAGCGGCTGCCCGGTCAGGCTGGCCTGCCCTGTCGTTACCTCCGGGGCATTCAGGCCGATCAGGGCGCGAAACTCGCCGGTCGCAGACTGCTCCAGGCCTGGGACGCCACTGATCTCGAGCGAATAGCCGATAGCTTCCTCCGGCACGATATATTCCAGAACGGCCGTTTCCTCCTGCCCACTAACGTTTGCCGCTGCCATGGGCTTGTCGCCGAAGTCGCGTAGAATCACCGCCGGATGCAGGTTGCTTTCTGCCGCTTCAACAAAGACGTAAAGCGTGTCGCCGGGCTGCATGTCGACGAGGTTCAGCACCGCCGTAGGCAGCTCGTCCGTGAGCGTGCCGGTCTCTTCGGAAACGCTGGCAACGAGACCCAGCGCCTGGCGATCAAGGACGGCGATCGGCTCGTCCGCCGGCGCGGAGATAAGCGTTTCCGGCACATCGCCCGCCAGGACTTGCGGTGCGTTGATGCCAATCACCAATGTGTAATCGCCTGAAGTGCTGCGGCCCACTGACGACAGGGCCGAGCCGGCGATCAGAAAGTAATCGCCGGACGTGGGAATTGGGAATTCAAGAGCCGCCGCATAGCCTTCGCCGCTGTCATCGTCCCAACCTAAAAAGCTGCGATCACGCAGATCTTCTATTTCCAGGGCTATATCTCCCCCTCTGGCCAGCAGTTCCTCCACTTCCCCCCGAAATTGCTCCTCTGTCGCGGAGACATCTGTCGCGCCATCCAGCACAGCCAGAATCGGATCGAGATTGCCTTTCGTGGCCTGCATCGTGGCATAGAGCGTATCGCCTGCCCGGAGCCCTTCCAGCCGGTAAACCTCCATCGTAGCGCCCGGCTCCAGACGGCCCTCCACCAGCTGAACCGGCTCCTCAGGTTCCTGTTCCTGGGCATAGGCGTGCCTATTCGCGCCCCCCACAAGGACAAGAAGCGTGAGCCCCAACAACAGATAGAACAGGGACAGCTTTCCCAAAACCTTTTGTGACTGCAAGAAAATAGATTCCCTTTTCATAGAGATGATACCTACCAGCTACAAGGGGCACGCGGCGGCGGCTGAACAGCAAGGAAAACGCGGCTGTTTACAGGCCCCCATATCAGATCATGATGAACTATTCCGCGGTAAATGAACGATAAAACAACTGCCCTCACCCGGCTCACTGACCAG
>JBJYWZ010000046.1:0-4404 GCA_046259725.1 Promineifilaceae bacterium (SeqCode)
GCGGGACGGATGGATGTCAACAGCAGCCGTTTCCAGGTCGGTTCGCTGATTGAAGTGTGCACGGCGACGTCCAGGCCGCTGCTGAAACCAGGCGTAGACCTGCTGCACGAGGTCCAGACCGGCCTGCCCGCTGCAAATACGGACCAGGACAAATTGAAACAGATCCTGCTCAACCTGCTCAGCAATGCCGCCAAATTTACGCCTGACGGCACGATCACCGTGCGCGCCAGACAGGATGGGGATGTGTTGCTGATTGAGGTCACCGATACTGGCATCGGCATGAATGAAGAAGCGCTCGCGCATATCTTTGAAGAGTTCCGGCAGGCGGATTCGACCACCACCAGGAAATACGGCGGCACTGGGCTGGGCCTGTCAATCAGCAAACACCTGGCGCAGCTTCTGGGCGGCGACCTGACGGTGGAGAGCGCCGAGGGCGAGGGCTCGACGTTTACACTGAAGATTCTGCTGGATATGCAACGGCCGTCTGAAGAGGCAGGACGAAAAAGCGACTTTGATGCGCAGCCGGACAAGGAAATACGGCCGTCGACCGGTTCGCCCGTAATCCTGGCAATTGACGACAGCGACGATGTCCTGTCGATGCTGGAGCAGCTTCTGGCTGATGCCGGTTTCAGCATGCAAAGCGCCAGGAGCGGCGAGGAAGGGCTGGTGAAGGCCAAAAGAGTGCGCCCGGCGGCGATCACGCTGGATATTATGCTGCCCGATATGGACGGTTGGCAGGTACTGCACAGGCTGAAGATGGATAGTAGCACGCGCGATATCCCCGTCATCCTGCTGTCGATAATCGAAGAGCGCGCGCTTGGCATGCAGCTTGGCGCTGCTGAATATCTGGTCAAGCCAATCGATCATAGTGCGCTGCTGTCGGCGCTGGAACGCAGTCTGCCGCCCGAGGATGGGAAACGATCGCTGCTGGTGGTCGACGATGATGAAGGCGCGCGCGATATGATGGTGCAGATGCTGGAAAACCAGCCCTATGAGGTATACACGGCCGTCGATGGCATTGACGCGCTGCAAATGATGAACAGGCATATGCCGGACGCCATCGTCCTGGACCTGGTGATGCCGCGTCTCGATGGCTTCGGCCTGCTGGCCAGGCTGCGCGAACAGGAAGAGACGGCCGCCATTCCCGTGATCGTCGTCACGGGCAAGACATTGAGCGCCGATGAAATGAGCCTCCTGAACAGAGGCACACAACAAGTTCTGCAGAAACGCGGCCTGACCGGAGGCGATCTGGTTGCCGAATTGCAGCACCTGCTGCAATGAATTATAGTCTGCACGCACAGAGATAGCCTATTTACAAGTAGGAGAGCATGAAAAAGATATTGATTGTCGAAGACGTAGACCTGAATACCGAACTGCTGGTTCAGTTGTTAGAAGATGACTACGAACTGGAAACGGCTGTTGACGGGAAGGAAGCGGTCAACAAGACAAAGCAGGAGCATCCGGATCTGATTCTGATGGATATGTCGCTGCCTGTTATGGACGGCTACGACGCCACGCGGGCCATCCGGTCCGACCCTGACCTGGCCGGTATCACCATCATCGGCCTTTCCGCTCATGCGATGAGCGGCGACGCCGAGAAAGCAATCGACGCCGGCTGCGACGATTACCTCACCAAGCCGCTTGATGAAGACCTGCTGTTTGAGAAACTTGACAAGTACCTGGGTGAAGGGTGAAGGATGCAGGTAGCGAGCGGCAGGGTTGAAGAGTGACCAACTGAAACGCTGACATACTGGCAAACTGACTTACTGATGTACTGACTAACTGGCCAACTCCAATGCGCGAACGCCCTCTTATTCTTATCGTTGACGACGAACCGTTTAATGTCGATTATCTTGAACAGGAACTGGAAGACCTGGACTACGATACGATCAGCGCCATGGACGGCCGTGAGGCGCTGGAACAGGTAGCTGAATTCCAGCCCGACATGATTCTGCTGGACATCATGATGCCCGTGATGGACGGATTCGCGGTCCTGGAACGCCTGAAGGCGGAAAGGACGTGGCGCGATATTCCTGTCGTCGTCATTTCGGCTATGAGCGACATTAACAGTATCGCCAGGGGGATCGAGGCCGGCGCCGAGGATTACCTGCCCAAGCCTTTTGACCCTACCCTTTTAGAGGCGCGTCTGCACGCCGGACTGGAAAAGAAGCGGCTGCGCGACCAGGAGATTGAATACCTGCGCCAGGTGGAACATCTGACCGCCGCCGCCCAGGCGATTGAAGCGAATGAATTCGATGCCCAGACCCTGGATCCGGTCGTCAGGCGCGGCGATGCGCTGGGCGATCTCGGCCGTGTGTTCCTGCGCATGGCTGAGGAGGTGCACGCGCGCGAGCAGCGTCTGCGACAGCAGATTGAACAACTGGAGCTAGATCGCCTGGAAAGGCGGCAGGCGGCATCGGAAACGGCCGTTATTTATCTTCCCATGGACCGCCGCCAGGCATTAGCGGCGGGTCGCGAACTTCCTTCGCGCGCGCAGGGAGCCGTCATCTTCGCCGATGTGTCCGGCTTTACGCCGCTCACGGAAGCGCTTGTGGAAGAGATGGGCCGCCAGCGCGGCGTGGAAGAATTGGTGCGCCAGTTGAACCGCGTTTTCACCGAGCTGGTGGCCAGAGTGCACGCCTATCGTGGCAGCGTGATCGGTTTCAGCGGCGACGCCATCACCTGCTGGTTTGACGAGGATACGGGAGATGACGCCTCCGTGCCTGAGGCGCGCCTGCGTGCCGTGGCCTGTGCACTGGCGCTGCAGGAGGCGATACGGCCGTTCGAGGAACTAACAACCAGCGGCGGCCATACCATCAGCATCGGCATCAAAGTGTCCGTCGCCGCGGGAAGCGTTCGCCGTTTCCTGCCCGGGGACGCGGCCATGCACGTGGTCGAAGCGCTTGCCGGCAGCGTGCTCTATAAAGTCTCCCTGGGCGAACAGCTCGCCGATCGCGGCGAGGTCATCGCCGAAAAGGAATTGATCTCCTACTTGGGCGAGAAAATTACGGCCGGCGAAACGCGCGGTGACGAAAACAGTTATGCCCTGATCGAGAATCTGGTGGTTCCCGTTGCCGCCACACCCTGGCCGGAGTTAGCGCCCGGAGCGCTGCGCACGGACCAGGCGCAGCCATGGCTGCTGGTCCCCGTATTCAAACAGATCAGTGCCGGGCAAAGTGATTTCCTCTCCCAGCTTCGACCGGTCTGCGCGCTCTTCATGCATTTCGACGGCATTGACTATGATGGGGAGGAGCGGGCTGGAGAACTTTTAGACAGCTTCGTGCGCGGCGTGCAGCGCGTCCTGGAAGCGCATGATGGCCAGCTCATGGACCTGACCATCGGCGATAAAGGCAGCTACTTTTACGCCGTGTTTGGCGCACCGATCGCCCTGGAGAATGACGCTTCGCTGGCCGTCGCCGCATCGCTGGCGCTGCTGCGCCTTCCTGATGAATTGGCTTACATCTCCGGCGTGCGCATTGGCCTCACGCGCGGCCTCATGCGCTCCGGGGCGTATGGCAGCAGTGAACGGCGGACCTATGGCGTGATGGGCGACGCCACGAACCTGGCCGCAAACCTGATGTCGGCCGCCGCCAATGGTGATATCCTAGCCGACGAGGCCGTCTATGATCAGGCGCACGCTGAATTCGAATTTGAGACGCTGGCGCCGCTTCAGGTAAAGGGGAAAGAGCAGGCCATCGTCGTTTACCGGCCGTTGGGGCGTCGTTCGCGCACGGCGATTTTGCGCCAATTGGACCAGCTTCCGCCGCTGCTGCAGACGTTAATCAAGACAGCCAGTATCCTGCGCCAGCGTTTTGATGCGGGGTGGATTTCCGCTCTGTGCAGCGAAGAAACGGCGCGTGAACAGGCGCCGGTTCTGCTGCGAACGCTGGCTGATAAAGGCATTCTGGCGATCGACGAAGGCTGCTATCGATTTGCCGATCCCTTGCTGCGCGAGACCGCTTATGATACGCTGCTCTTCGCCCAACGACGCCAGCTCCACCGCGCCGCCGCCGAGTGGCTGGAACAAACCTACCAGGCGGACCTGAGCCCGTATTACGGCGACCTGGCCTACCATTGGGAACGCGCCGAGGATAAGATCAGGACGATCCGTTACCTCGAATTGGCCGCCGTCCAGGCAAGAGAAGCGGGTAATCGGGACGCGGCAACGGAGTACTTCAACCGTACGCTGCAGCTGCAGAGTGAATCGTACTCGGTGATGAATCCTGACAAAATAAACCGGTAGTCACTGTATGTACGATTTACAGTAGACATTTGTACCGCAACCTTCAGGTTGCCGCGCGCTCAAAGCAACGATCCCGTTGGCCAACCTAAAGGATGCATTACAGGTCTGCGCGATCTCGTTGGCAGGCGCGAACCGTCCGGCGGACATTCGCTTAACTCTTG
>JBJYWZ010000047.1:0-2414 GCA_046259725.1 Promineifilaceae bacterium (SeqCode)
TTCGGGCCGCTTTGCCGCGGCCGCGCTACGACCAGCTCATGGGGTACGCCTGGAAAGTACTCCTGCCGCTGTCCCTGTTGAATCTGGTGGTGGTCGCGGGGGTACTGCTGGCCCGCGGCTAAAGTCGAAATCTTGGGATTCAAGGATTCAAGGGTTCGAGGAGCCAAGTGAAAAAGACCATTCAAGCATTCCCTTGAATCCTTGTGGCAACATCAATCATCAAAATGAAGTATTTGCCTGAAGGCGAAGATTTGTTTTCCATTCCCCGAGAGGGGCAATAAATGTGGGAGAGTGACTGTTGCTGAGCATCTTGAAAACCATTTGGTTTGTTTTTCTGCACACGTTTCACCGCCGGGAAACCGTCCAGTATCCCGAGCAGGAAATCTACCTGCCCCCGCGCTTCCGGGGACGGATTATCCTGTCGCGGGATCCCGACGGTGAGGAACGGTGCGTGGCCTGTTATCTCTGCGCGGCGGCCTGTCCGGTGGACTGTATTGCGCTGCAGGCCACCCAGGACGAACACGGCCGGCGGTATCCGGCGTTTTTTCGGATCAATTTTTCGCGCTGCATCCTGTGCGGCTTCTGCGAGGAAGCCTGCCCCACGTATGCGATTCAGCTGACGCCGGATTTCGAATATGCCGAGTACGACCGTCAAAACATGGTCTACGAGAAAGAAGACCTCTTGATCAGCGGCCCCGGGAAATATCCCGACTACAACTTCTATCGCGTGGCCGGTCTGGCCATCGGCGGCAAAGACAAAGGCCAGGCGGAAAACGAAACCCCTCCGGTGGATGTCCGCAGCCTGCTGCCCTGACCGGAAGGGAGTCTGCCAAGGAAAACCGATGAATGCAGTGTTTTACATAGCGGCCGCAGTGGCCGTGATCTCGACGATTCTGGTGATCACCCGGCTCAATCCGGTTCACGCCCTGCTCTACCTGATCGTTTCGCTGATGTCGGTTGCCATGATCTTCTACCTGCTCGGCGCCCCTTTTGCCGCCGCACTGGAGGTGATCGTTTATGCCGGTGCCATCATGGTACTCTTCGTCTTCGTCGTCATGATGCTCAATCGGGGCCCTCAGACCGTGGTGCAGGAACGCGGCTGGGTCACCACCGGTATGTGGTGGGGTCCCTGCCTGCTGGCGGCAGTTCTGCTGGCCGAACTGTTTTATGTTCTAATGGCCGGCGGCGATGCAGCGGTGGTTGGCCGCCCGGTCGACGCCAAAGCGGTGGGAACGGCTCTTTTCGGTCCTTACCTGCTGGGAGTGGAACTGGCGTCGCTGCTGCTTCTGGCCGGCCTGGTGGGGGCATATCATTTGGGCCGCCGGCCACTGGAGTCGAAACCCCGAAAGGAAGAAGACTAAATGGTCACACTGCCGTTGAACCACGTGCTGATTCTGGCGGGCGTCCTGTTCCTGCTGGGGCTGGTCGGGGTGCTCGTGCGCCGCAACATCATCTTTATGCTGCTGTCGATCGAGGTCATGCTGAATGCCGCCGGCCTGGCGTTCGTGGCGGCCGGGTCCCGCTGGGGACAGGCGGACGGCCAGGTCATGTTCCTGTTCATCATTTCAATGGCCGCCGCAGAAGTCTCGGTCGGTCTGGCCCTGGTGCTTCAGCTGTATCACCGCCTGAAAACCCTGGACACGGACGCGGCCGCGAGAATGCGAGGGTAATATGCTGGATCATCTATGGCTGGTTCCGGCGCTGCCTTTGGGTGGATTTCTGCTCCTGGCGCTGCTGGGCGCTCGGCTGCCTCGCCGGCTGACAGGGGTCGTCGGCGCCGGCTCAGTCGGTCTCGCGGCCGTGGCGGCTTCGCTGGTGGCCTTCAGTTTCTTGAGCGGTGAGCCGCCAGGCCATGCCGTCAGCCAGACGCTCTGGGTATGGTTGAACACGGCTGGTTTCAGTCCGGCGATTGCATTTTACCTCGACGCCCTGTCATTGGTGATGATGCTGGTGGTCACCTGGGTCGGCTTTCTCATCCACCTGTATTCCACCGAATTCATGATCGACGAGGAAGGCTACAGCCGCTTCTTTGCTTACATGAACCTCTTCGTGAGTGCCATGCTGACCCTGGTGCTGGCCGACAATCTGCTTCTGCTCTACCTCGGCTGGGAAGGCGTCGGCCTCTGCAGTTACCTGTTGATCGGTTTCTGGTACACCAAGCCCGAAAACGGTTATGCCGCCCGCAAGGCCTTTGTGGTCACACGGGTCGGCGATACGGCCATGGCCGTCGGTCTGTTTCTGCTCTTCACCCACCTGGGCACGCTGCAGATTCAGGAAGTGATGACGCGTGCCAGGGAGGTTTGGCCAGTGGGCTCGACCCTGCCGATCGCTGCGGCACTGCTGCTGCTGGGCGGGGCCGTGGGCAAGTCCGCCCAGCTGCCGCTGCAGACCTGGCTGCCCGATGCCATGGCCGG
>JBJYWZ010000048.1:0-2652 GCA_046259725.1 Promineifilaceae bacterium (SeqCode)
CGTGGATGCTGCCAGGGAAATATATGATCTTCAGGATGGGGCATGAGGCCAAGCACGTTGCCTGCTTCGTTACAAAGTGCCGCGATGTCTGATACTGACCCGTTGGGGTTGCCAGGGTAAAATGCCGGCGAACCATCGGCGTAAACGTAAGTCAAGGGCACGAGTCCTTTGTCGAATAGCGTGGACGCTAAATCAGGCTCTCGCAGGGCGATTCTGCCCTCCCCATGCGCAACCGGGCAGAAAATCGGCTCGTTCAGGCCTTTTGTGAAGAGTGAGGCGCTGTTTGCCTGCGCGGCCAGGTATACCCAACGGCACTCAAAATGCGCGCGCTCGTTGTAGGTCAGGGTGACGGGACGGCGCGGACCAATTACGTCTAACGACGATC
This sequence comes from Promineifilaceae bacterium (SeqCode), assembly GCA_046259725.1. GTDB lineage: Bacteria > Chloroflexota > Anaerolineae > Promineifilales > Promineifilaceae > JAACFF01. The sequence continues at coordinate 386 of JBJYWZ010000048.1, forward strand.
CGGAGAACGACGCCCCCGGCAGGAGGCCCGCCTTGACCAATGCCTGGAAACCATTGCAGATGCCCAGAACGGGACGGCCATCGTCGATAAATCGCTGCACCCTATCGCCGAAAAGATATTGCAAATCGGCCGCCCACAGGACGCCCGCGCCCAGGTCATCGCCATAGGAAAATCCGCCGGGAACCAGCAGCATGTGGTAGTCGAGCAAATCCCGGCTTCCTGCCTGAAGCTGGTTGACGTGTACAATTTCCGGATCTCCACCCGCCAGCTGGCAGGCAACCAGTGCATCGCGGTCGCGGTTCGTGCCGTTGGCATGCAAAATCAGAATTTTCGGCGCCCTGGTGAGGACGGCAGGCGCGTAGTCTCCTCTCGCGGCGGATACAGCTTCACTCACATCAGGGGCGGTTGGCCAGCCGTCAGACAGGTGCCCGCGCCATGCCTCTTCCAGAGAGTCGATAGAGAGGTCAATCAGGTTAGTTCGTGGAACAGAACCGCCGGAGATGACAAGCCTACTGCCGCCGGTCACGGCGATACAATCATGCGGCACATTGCCCATCATGGCCCTGAAGGCATCCGCATTTTCCGGCGAGACCTCGACCACGAATCGGCTGAGTGACTGCGAGAATAGGATCGCCTCGTCGGCCGCGTAGGCGCTGTAAGGATCGCGGGGAACCGACATCAGTTCAACCTGCGCACCCAGACGGCCGGCCAGACACATTTCCGCCAGCGTGACGGCCAGGCCACCCTCGCTGCAGTCATGGCAGGCAAGCACCAGCCCATCCTGTATGGCCTGGTGCAGCCCCAGGAAGCGGCGCGGGGCAGCGGCTGCCGGCGCCGGCGCTACCTGGTGCTGAGGGCGGATGTATCCACCAACCTGGCCGAAATGGCTGCCGCCAAGCTCGGCACGCGTGTCGCCGACAACGAAAAGAAAACTGCCCGGTCGTTTGAGGTCTGAAGATACGGCCCTGCGCACATCGGGCACGGTTCCCACGGCGGAAATGAGCAGCGTGCCGGGAATGGCGTGTTTCTCACCGTCTGCCCCGGTATATTCGTTGTACAGGCTGTCTTTACCGGAAATAAAAGGCGTCTGGTAGGCTACGGCGGCATCGTAGCAGCCCTGTGCGCAGCGCACGAGCGCGCCCAGGCGATCCGGCAGGTCGGGATTGCCCCAGCAGAAATTGTCCAGGATGGCGACGGTTCGCGGGTCCGCGCCGGCGGCGACGACGTTGCGCAGCGCTTCGTCCACAGCGGCCCAGGCCATACGGTACGGATCAAGCTCGCTGTAACTAGGGCAGATGCCGTTAGCGAGGGCGACTCCCTGCCTGCTCTGGGTGGAATGCCCATCCTGCGGGACGAGTACGCTGGCATCAGCCGGGCCGTGATCTAAAGCGCCGACGAGTGGTTTAACGGCCGTCGCGCCCTGTACTTCGTGATCATAGCGCCTGATCACGTTTTCTTTACTGCGTATATCGGGATGCGCCAGCAGCGCCAGCATCATTTCTTCGGTGCTGTACTCCCCCTCAACTCCACTACTATGCGAATCTCCCTGCGGCGGCAGCCATTCAGCCTGCAAGCGTCGGCGCGGCACGCCGTCGTGCAAAAAGGCCATATCGAGGTCGCCAACCAGCTTCTGGCCATAAAAGATTCGCAGCCGCCCGCTCTCTTCAAACTCACCCAGGCAGGTCGCTTCAACATCCTGCTCGCTGGCAATAGCCAGCATGCGTTCCCAATTGCGCCAGGGCACGGCCAGCACCATGCGTTCCTGTGCTTCGCTCAACCAGATCTCCCAGGGGCGCAAACCGGGGTACTTGAGCGGCGCTTCTTTTAGCTGCACGCGCGCGCCCACCTTCTCGCCCATCTCGCCCACAGCCGAAGAAAACCCACCCGCGCCGCAGTCCGTGATAGCGTTGTACAGTTTTTCGTCACGGGCCTGGATGATAACTTCCTGCACCTGCTTTTCGATGATGGGGTTGCCGATCTGCACGGCTGATCCAGCTATTTCGCTGGTAGAAACATCCATCTCCATGCTGGAGAAGGTAGCGCCGCGCAAACCGTCGCGGCCCGTCCGCCCGCCGATGGCCACGATAAGATCGCCGGGCTGCACTTCCGTGGGATTGGAATCGCGCGGCAGGATACCCAGGCAGCCGCAGTAGACAAGCGGATTGGCCATATAGCCGGGATGGTAATGGATCGATCCGTTGACAGTAGGGATGCCCATCTTGTTGCCGTAATCTTCAATGCCGGCGACCACGCCGTCGGCGATGCGC
>JBJYWZ010000049.1:0-4086 GCA_046259725.1 Promineifilaceae bacterium (SeqCode)
ATGAGCTGGGTTTGCTGGCGGTTGTGCTGCCGGAGGTGGATGCCCTGGCGTCCGTCGAGCAGTCGGAGCCACATCATGAGGCAGTTTTGCCGCACACGATTTCGGTGCTGCGCTGGCTTGGCCGGCTTGAACGTTCCCTGTTTTCGGAGGAAAAGGCGTATGATCCTGCCCTGGGAGCGGCGCGATCGCGACTGGCACCGTATCTAGAGGCCCTGGACGATCGCCAACAGCGCGCGGTTGACGGCGGTCTGGACGGAAGGCTTGTGCTGCGCCTGGCCGCTTTATTTCATGATACGGGCAAGAAGGACACGATGACGTATGATGACGACGAGGGGCGTTACCGCTTCTTCGGGCATGCCGAAGAAGGAGCGGAGCTCGCCAGCAGGCGCCTGCGTAAATTGAGCCTGAGCAATGATGCAGCCAGGCAGGTCGAGCTTATTGTGGCCGAGCATATGCGGCCGTTGATGCTGGCGAAGTCCCTGGGAGTGCAGCCCTCGCGCCGCGCCGCTTATCGCTATTTTAAGGCGACTGGCGACAGTGGGCTTGATGTGGGCCTGCTGTCATTGGCAGATCACCTGGCGACCTATGATGGGCCGGGTGACAGCGCAAAATGGGAAGAGCTGCTGGGGTTGGTGGCGGCACTGTTTGCGTATTACTTTGAACAATACGAAGAGACTGTAAAACCGCCGGCGCTGGTTAACGGCCGCGATCTGATGGAATATCTCAATATGCATCCTGGTCCGGAGATTGGACGTTTGTTGAGTCTGATTGAAGAGAATCAGGCGGCCGGCCAATTGAATACGCGCGAAGAAGCGCTGCTGTTCGCGCAAGAAGCGGTGAATTCCGCTTAAATCTCCGCACCGCAGGCGCTGCAGACGTCGTCATGAGCGCCCACGGGTTGGCCGCATTCGGGGCATTCAAATTCGAACTCGGCGCCGCACGCGGCACAGACCACGTCCTCTTCAGCAATGGGCGCATAACATTCCGGGCAGAACATCAAACCACAGTGGGAGCACTCCTCGTCGAAGACGTCTAATGGCTGGCCACAGTTCGGGCATTTTCGCGAACGGTCCTCCGTGTAGACAATTTGCGCCTTTTCCGGGCCGCAGCGCGGGCAGATGGGTTCATCGGGAAGCAGCGTAATCTGACAGGTTGGGCAGATGCGGTAGCCACAAGATTGGCATACGCCTTCGTGAACGTGCAGGTTCGCACCACAACCCGGGCAGGCGGCCACCTGGACGATCTGTTCGCCTACCTGCAGCGAGTGAACAATCCTGGCCGTGTTTCGCACTACAACGCGCACCGGCGTCGAACAATTGGGGCAGTTCTGCGCGTCGCGCGGCAGCGCGGCTTTGCAGTTGGTGCAGAAGTTGGGGATAAGGGCATTACAATTCGGGCATTGATCGGTTCCCGTCATCAGCTCGAAACCACAGAGCGGGCAGTCAAAATAGAGCGGCGTCTGGCAGTGCGGGCATACCTCGTCTTCTTCATCGACCACTTTGCCGCAGGTTGAACAGAACATTGCTCCACATTGGCTGCAGAAACCATCTTCGAGGAAAACGGAGGCGTCGCATACCGGGCATTTTCCCGTGTAGCGAGCAGGCAGAATAAGATTGATAGGTTTGAGCTCCAGCTCAGAATCTTCCTCTTCGGCCGTTTCTTCCAGCACAGCGCCGCAGTGAGGGCAAACAGTTGCGGCGGCGGGTATCTCCTGATCACATTCGGAGCAGTAGGTTAGGAATTCGGCGCCGCAAACAGAACAGACCTCGTCATCTTCATCGAGGAGAGCGCCGCAGTCGGTGCAGTATAGTTGACCACAATTGGGACACAGACCGTCCAGTTCTATGAGCGGAAAGGCACAATTCGGACATTTACTTACGTCAGAGATATACATGTTTATTCACTTTTATCAGGCTGCTGTGCAGGCTTCCGGTGGACGATCAACACGGCGTAAGGAGGCAAGGTGATATTTGACTTCAGGATATTATCAGATTGTGGCGAAGGATAACCCAACAGGAGTTCCCACATGGCAGTGACCGGTAGTTGAATCGCCTGTGCGCGGTTGGTGAAGTTAAGCGCGACGACTATTTGCCGCCCATTATAGCAGCGTTCGAAAACATAGGTATTTGAATCAGCTTTGATGGTGCGATAAGCGCCTTTTTGCAGCGCCGGTTGGCCGCGGCGCAGGTATAGAAGTCGTCGATACCAGTGAAGGAGCGAGTCCTCATCCTGTTCCTGCGCCGCTACATTGACCTGCGGGTAATCGGCATTTACGGGCAGCCAGGGGTCCGCGCTGCTGAAGCCGGCATTACGTGAATCGTCCCACTGCATTGGCGTCCTGGCGGGATCGCGCCCGGGATTAAAGGGCCAGTAACGAATGCCAACCGGATCTCGCAGCTCCGAACGGGGAATACGGCCGTCGCACATACCGATTTCTTCCCCGTAATACAAGAACGGCGTACATCTGAGCGTCAGCAGCATCGCGGCGGCCACGCGCGCCCGGGGAAGCGTTTCATCTTTCTTGCCGTAGCGGGAGGCTGCCCGCGGGTTGTCATGATTGCTCAATGTATAGACCGGCCAGAGATCGGGACCCAGTGCTGCTTCCCACTGCTCAACGACACTGGCAAAACAGGCCGGATCCCATTTGCAGTATAGAAAAGCGAAATTGAAGGCGCTGTGCAGTCCTTTGCCTTGTCCGTAATATTGCAGCACCAGGTCGGGATCGCCAGGGGGCTCGGTGAAGACTTCACCGACGGTCATTTTGTCAGGATAGCTGTCGACAACGGCGCGGATTTCTTTCATGACCTCGATATTCAGCGGGTGGTTGCGATCGTAAATATGGCGCTGCATATCATAGGGACGCCGCCCGAGCTTGCAGGGATTACTGCGGAACTGATCGTCGTGGACGAACCAGTTGACGACATCGAGTCGAAAACCGTCGACGCCGAGATCGAGCCAGAAACGAAGCACATTATATATCGCTTCACGCAGCTGCAGATTGCGCCAGTTGACATCGGGCTGTTCGCTGGTAAATGAATGAAGATAGTACTGACGGGTGCGCGGGTCCCATTCCCAGGCACGGCCGCCGAAGGAAGCGCGCCAGTTGTTGGGCGGGCGGGGAGGATTTCCGGGACGGCCGTCATGCCAGATGTACCAGTCTCTTTTTGGGTCGTCTCGCGAAGAGGAGGCTTCAAGGAACCAGGGATGTTCGTTGGAGGTGTGATTGAGCACCAGGTCCAAAATGACGCGAATATCACGTTTATGGGCCTCGACCAGCAGCGCTTTAAAATCTTCCATCGTCCCGAATTCAGGCCCAATGCCAGTATAATCGCTTACGTCGTAGCCGTTGTCCGCCATGGGAGAGGGGTAAATGGGAGAGATCCAGAGCGCATCAATCCCGAGATCGGCGAGGTAATCCAGTTTGTCGATGATGCCGGGAAGGTCACCGATGCCGTCGTCATTGCTGTCGGCGAAGGAGCGAGGGTAGATCTGGTAAAAGACGGCCGTTTGCCACCAGGGTTTTGATTCAGACACAGGTAACTCCAGAGAATGTTTGGCCAGTTTGCCAAAGAGGCCGTTACGCTGCCAACTAGTGATACGGTTTCACTATGGTAGCATGAGCAGCGGAGAAACCGCCACAAAGAGCATTGAGTTTAATTGATTGGGTTGGGCAGCGGGATTAAAAGAGTGGCTGACGGCCGCGGAAGCCGGTATGCAGTTCGTGATAGTGGGTGATTGACTCTTCCCCATAGCGCCAGCAGAGATAAACATCACGGCCGTCGATTTTAGCCAGGAAGTCTACCATCCCTCCTTCGAGGCTTTTTACGATGCAGCCGGTTTCTTTGATCTTATGCAGGAGTCGTTCAATGACCACAAACTCGGCGCTCAATTCGGAGAGAATCGGACCCCCGATGTCGACATGGGGCAGCCGCAGGAGATCAGCGACCAGACGCCCCTGTCGGGCGCACTTCGCACGCCTTTCCAGAATTTCGCCCATGAGCGGCTTCAAGGCCGGCAAAAGGGTATTCGCTTCTTCTATCGTGAAATATTTTACAGACATCTCGAAAATAAAAAGGGCGATGCGCT
>JBJYWZ010000050.1:0-2593 GCA_046259725.1 Promineifilaceae bacterium (SeqCode)
CCATGGCGAACAGTTCGCATGCACTCAACATGATAGGAGGCCCCATGTCGAAGCGCATCCCCACCCTGCTGGCAGCTATCGCCGGCATGTTGATCCTGATTCTTGTACTTTCCGCGTCAACCGCAGCACCGCATGCCGTGGCCGCGCCGCAAATTGCCTTTAACGTGAACAGCACGGCCGATCTCCCGGACAACAATCCCGGCGACGGCTTCTGCATCGCAACGAACGGCCTCTGCACCCTGCGCGCGGCGCTTGAGGAGACCAATGCGACGGAAGGCATGGATACGGTCAATGTGCCTGCCGGCACTTACCTGGTTGACGAGCAGCTTCAAATTGACGACAGCCTCTTTCTAAACGGGGCCGGCGCGGATCAGACCATCCTGGACGGCCAGCTCAGCACGCCCATTCTACGCGTGCGCACGGTTGAACTGCTCGTATGCGACTCGGGCAACGACAGCGTCGCCAGCTACCGGGCCAATGGTCACCGCAACCAGGATTACATCAGTCCGGGAGCGGGCGGCCTGAGCATTCCGGGCTCGGTGGCTCTCGATCCCGGTAACGGGAGCACGGCCTATGTCAGCGGCTACAGCAGCGGGATCAAGATTTACGATGCCGACGGCGTCTTTGAGAGCGACTTCTTCGACGCAAACGCGCCGGCGAACTTCGCACCCACCGACGGCGTATTCGGGGACAGAGAGATCAGCACCAGCGACTATTTTATCGCCGATTACTTTCCGAATAACGACGTGATCCGCGTGGATCGCTTTACAGAGACGATCAAGCAAACGCTGACTCATGCCAACCTGCAGCAGCCGAACAGCATCACCTTCTATGACGAGGCGCTGTTCGTCACCAGCGCCGGCAATCACAAGGTCTTTCGCGCGCAATATGACGACGGCACGGAATTGTTCGCCTCGCCGGCCGAGTTTATCAGCTCAGGCCTGAACCAGCCGCGCGGCATCGCCTATCACGACGGGTCCCTTTTTGTCGCCAATGAACTGTCGGACAGCGTCGCCAGGTTCAACGCCGACACCGGCGCTTCGCAAGGCACCTTTGTCGGCGTGGGCAGCGGCGGGCTGGACGGGCCGACGGACCTGGTCTTCGGCCCCTACGGCGACTTATATGTGATCAGCAGTGAAACCCACGATATCTTGCGCTATGACGGCGATAGCGGCGCGTTTAAGGACGTGGTCGCGGACGGCGATCCGGCGGATGTCTTTCTCAAGAACCCGACCTGCCTGACCTGGCGCATCGGCTCGGGCAGCGGGCCCATCGCGCACATCAAAGGCCTGACGCTGCAAAACGGCCGTTCGTCGATCGGCGAAGACACGGCGGGGCTGCGCGTCGACCACGGCGCATCGGTCACGCTGCGTGACAGCGTGGTCACCGGCAACGAGTCCAATATCTTCGGCGGCGGCGTGCGCAACGGCGGCCAGCTGGAGATCTACGACACGCTGATCTATGACAACCAGCTGCCTGAAGGATTTGGCGGCCAGACGTCGACCGGCGGCGGTATTTTCAACAGCGGCCACCTGGAACTGCACCGCGTGGGTATCTATGAAAACCACGCCGGCAAGGGCGGCGGCCTGACCAACAACAACGGCATGGTGGAAATGACCAACACCACGATCTCCAATAACACGGCCGATGGTCAGGGCGGCGGTATTCGCAATATCGGCAGCGAGGCCGTCCTATGGATCAACCACAGCACGATCGTGCAGAATGAGGCTAACCTGCCGGGCAACGGCGAAAATAACCAGTATGGCGGCGGAATCTTTGACGAAGGTTTTCTCGTCCTGATGGGCAATACGATCCTGGCCGAAAACGACGACCACCGCACCGATTTTCAGTCCGAATATGCGCCCGACTGCCACAGCAAAGCCACGCACGACCTGGATTCCGAGAACTACAACATCATCGGCATTGTCAACAGCAACTGCAGCTACAATGCGGGAGTCGGCGACATGCTGGGCGACAATGACAACCCGTTCGACCCTGAAATCGGTAGTCTCTTCGACGGTTATCATTCCCTGTTCAGTTTCAGCCCGGCGATCGACGCTGGCCTGAGCAGCGCCGAGGATGATATTTTCTTCGACTTCGGCTGCCGCACGGTGGACCAGCGCAACCTGCCGCGGCCGCGCGACGGGGACACGGACGGCACGGCGAAATGTGATATCGGCGCCTTCGAGACGCAGCCAAATTACTTCCCCGCCGAGTGCCCCACGGTGGTCGGCAATATCATCGACAATTACTGTTTTGAAGACGGCGAAGGGCCCTGGCAGTTCTTCACCAACGGCGCGGGGAATTTCCAGGCCACAACCGGCGACCCGTACCAGGGTGAGTATAAGGCGGAAGTAACGATCGACGAGCAGGGCGGCAACGTGCAGTTATTCCAGAAGGACCTGCCCTTGTTGCCGAACACGGAATATGAACTGGTCTTCGCGGCCTACTCCAGCAACGGGGCGAACCTGGATATAAAACTGCACAGGCACAATTCGCCATACACGAACTACGGCCTGAATGGCCAATTATTCGACCTGCAGACGGGCTGGAATTTATTTGAAACGACCTTCACCACCCAGGGTTTTGACTC
>JBJYWZ010000051.1:0-3164 GCA_046259725.1 Promineifilaceae bacterium (SeqCode)
ACCTTACCGCTGTTGATGGCTTGCTAGCCTGCTCGCGGCGGACGGCCGTTATTGCGGGCCACGTGGCCGCCCCATTCGAGTAGATTCTTGCTGCAGTCATCGCGATCAATAAGGACTTCGATCAGCGCCGGGCCATCGTGATCCTGCGCCGTGGCTATTGCCGCGTCCAACTCCTCTTCCGTACCCACGCGCGCCCCCCAGCCACGGCCGTCTCCGGCGTTAAATACGGCCATCAATGCCGCGTAATCCCAATTCTTGATCGTGTTATAAGGACCGTCGTGGATTTCAACTTCGATGGTATAGCCGCCGTTGTTGATCAGGAAGATGAGCGGCTTCACGCCGTAGCGGATCATGGTTGAAACCTCCTGCGCACTCATTTGGAAGGAACCGTCGCCGATGAGGGCGATCACGCGGCTTTGCGGGCGTGCCAGGCAGTATCCCAGGACAGCCCCTACCGACCAGCCTATCGATCCATACTGCATCTGGATCTCAAACCTGGCGCCTTCAGGTAGGTTCAAGTTCATGCCGTTAAACCAGGAATCGCCTGTCTCGGCGATCACGCAGGATTGTTCGTCCAGCATCTCTTGGATGCGCGCGAAAAGGTGCCGCGTCGTGATCGGGTCCCCGGCAGCGCCGGGTGCGGGCGGCATCAAGCGTTCGGCCACGCGCCCGTAAGCGATCCAGGAAGCAGCATTGTGCTTCAATTTTAGGGCTAACGCGCCAAGAAAATCGGCCAGGGCGACGTTGTTGAAAACACTGGTAGGCGTTACCACGCTGCCGGCATTGGCCACGATCATCTTGTCCGGATTGATCAGCGCCGCGTGCCCCGACGTGGTGTAGTCTGTAAAGCTGGGCCCGGCAAATAAAGCGAGATCGGCCGATTCCACAATCTCGCTGCAGCCGGGCGAACTGACCGGTCCCCAATAAATGCCCATATAATGTGCGTGTTCTTCATTAAAAAAGCCCTTGGCGTTGGGCATGCTGGCCACGCCATAGCCTGAGCTTTCGGCCAGGGCCTGGAACGCATTGAGGGCGCGGCCGGGCCGCAGCTTCACGCCTGCCACCAGCACCGGCTTAATCGCCGCATTCAGCAGGGCTGCCGCGTGCTCGACAGCCGCCGCTAACGATTCCCTGTCGCTGCTTGCCCCGGCAGTAAAACTTCGCGGCGACGGCGCAGCCACGGGGTAAGCGGCAATGTTACTGGCGATTTCCAGATAAACCGGCTTGCTGAGCCGCAGCGCCGTATCAATTGCCTGGTCAATTTGCGCCGGGGCCTCGGCCGCGTGTTTCACAATGATTGCTTCAGCCGTGATGTGGCTGTATATCGCGCGCTTATAGGTATAGTCCACTTTGCCCAATGTGTGGTGCAGCAGCTCGTTCTCTGCCTGGGAATTGCTGTTCGGGCCGCCGGAAATGGCGATAAGCGGTAGATCTTCCGCGTAAGCCCCGGCGACGGCATTGGACAGGCTGAGCCCGCCGACGCTGAAGGTGACGATCACCGCCGATGGACCGCCGCTCGCGCGGCAGTAGCCATCGGCGGCGTAACCCGCGTTCAGCTCGTTGCAGCAGGAGATCATCTGCAAAGCTTCATTTTTCAACAGTTCATCGAGCAGGACCAGGTTGTAGTCGCCCGGCACCGCAAAATAATGCCGCAGGCCAATTTGTTCCAATCGGGCGGCCAGATAGCCGCCTACCGTTGTTTGTGTATCGCGTTCCATAGTTATCGGTTGTAACACTAGTTTGCTGACGCTACTGCGGCGCCTGCACCGGTATTGCCGGGAAGTAGGCCAGACACGGCCCATTATCCAACGACGCCGTCGCCGTGGTTTGATCACCCTGCACGCCGCTTTTGGCGACGATGAGGATGGTCTGCTTGCCGCAGGTACTGCTGCGGTAAGGCACCTCCAGGCGATCGGCCGTGCCCACGTCAATAAAGGGCAGCATCTCCACGTCAAACGGCCGCGGCGGGGTCAGCGTGGGATCATCCTGGTAGGCATACCAGGCGGCCGCGTCGGAGTAGAACTGCACATGTACACTATCCGCCGGCGCCTCCTCGGCAGCAACGAGAGCGGAGACGATCACGCGATCGCCCGGCTGCGCCGACGCCGGTGTGACAGCGGCGCCCACGATTTCCAACTGCGGATCGTCATCAGGCAGCGGCGAAGCCGTCGTTTCATCGGCAATGTAGAACTTGCTGTGCAGAAAGCCCACGTTGTTGCTGTAGGTTTTTTGATCTTCAACGGTAACCTTCTCCAGCACGACGTCCGTGATAGAGGTAAGCGTGTCCGGCTTTTCGCCCAGACCGTGGCCCTGTAATTCAGTGAGCATTTCTCCGCTTGAATCCTCAGCCCAGACCACCACCCAGAACATCTGGTACGTATCGCCCAGATCCGTCGTGTCCAATAAGGCCGTGATACTATTCCAGTTCGCTGTATCCGGACTGTTGGGGGATTTGAATCCCGGCAGGGGCTGCATAGTCTGTTCGGCAATGAGCACGCTGTCTCCCACGGGAGTCGTTCCATTCATTTCCTGGCGGTAGAAACGAACCTTGATGCTTGAACCCGCATCCATGTCTTTGAAGCTGTAATTGTAGACCCTGGCCTCTAAGAAGACCGCTTCCCCGGCGTTGGCCTGCTGGCGCTGCGGACCGTCCTCACCGCCGACCGTCACCAGCAGCCCGCGCATCCAGTAAAACTCGCTGTTCCACAGGTCGTTAGGGGCGGGATCGTTGAAAGTCATACAGTTGTAGCGATCTCCTGAAGCTTCCAGGCAGTTCAATGATTCCTGCGTACCCGTTGGATCACTCTGCGTCCAGCGTGCAGGATGATTAAGGGCCACGTCGATAGCCTTTGTGTAAGGGCTTACGTTAGACCCCCACCAGGAACCAGCCTCCGAGTCCAGCGGGTCAGCAGCAAAAGCCGCCTGCAAGGGACCCATGGTCTGAATATCCGTTTGCAGCTTTACCGTATCCACATAGCCTGCCGGTGCGACGCTGCCGAAAATATAAGGCTCCACGAGGTATTCGTACAGGTTGAAGTTTAGGAAGGTGCCCGGCTTGCTGATGGCGATGCCCTGCGAGGCGCCTACGGACGAGGTGGATTTGTTCAGCGTTCCTATCGATGTGCTGCTGTTATAGTCCAGATTGCCCTCTAGATTAACGTCCA
>JBJYWZ010000052.1:0-4608 GCA_046259725.1 Promineifilaceae bacterium (SeqCode)
TCTTCTATCGTGAAATATTTTACAGACATCTCGAAAATAAAAAGGGCGATGCGCTTCTTGGTAACTGCAGCGCACCGCCCATACTGTCAAACTAAGTAATCCTGCAGGCTAGCTGCAGGAGCCGCAGCCCCCGGCGGCTGATGCCGCGCCCTGGCTTTCGCTCGTCTTGAAGGAGGAACCACAGCCACAGGAAGAGACGGCGTTGGGATTGTCGATCTTAAATCCTCCGCCCATCAGACTATCTTCATAACCAATTGTAGCATGGTTCAGATACATCATGCTGGTGGGATCGACAAATACTTTGATTCCACCGCGTTCGATTACGTGGTCATAGGGGCGGGCTTCTGCTTCGAGAGCCATCCCATACTGCAGACCTGAGCAGCCGCCACCGGCCACGAACACCCGCAAGCCGTAGTCAGGTACATCTTTTTCTTCCAATAAATTGCGGACTGTTTCAACAGCTTCATCCGTAATATAGATGGTCTCGGTGGTCGTTTCTTCCAGGGAATCCAACATCTGTCTTTACCTCGCAGCAACGCATTCGCGCTACTCTCATATTGATATCAAACTATGTGAAAGATTCTAGCAAAGCGCCGGCGTCATGTCAATTTTTATCAATAAATTCTGAAAAAGTATTTTCGGAGTTATGGGCATGGAATCCAGGGTAAGCGGGGCTGATTGCAATCAGCGCGCCACGATGCCAGCGCGCCGGCTGTGCCGATTGTCGCTGTGTGGGCTCCATGATACAATTTTGCGTACTAGAAAACAGTGCTGAAATGAGCAGCATAACAGCTATTCCGGGCGCAGCTAGATGCGCCTTTGTTTTTGAGGAAGCGAACGATGTTGAAGACACATTCATGTGGTGAATTGAGAGCTGAGAATGCCGGAGAAAAGGTCACGCTCGCGGGTTGGGTGAACCGGCGCCGCGATATGGGCGGCGTGATATTTATTGATTTGCGAGACCGCAACGGCAAAACACAGGTTGTTATCAATTCCGGCCGTTCGCCGAGGGCTTTTGAGGCAGGCGAGCAGGTACGGGGTGAATATGTTTTGCAGGTGACCGGCGAGGTCAGCCCGCGCCCCGAAGGGATGCAAAATCCCGACCTGCCAACGGGTGATATTGAAGTTTTGGTGGATGAACTGGTCGTGCTGAACCCGGCCAAAACGCCGCCTTTCCTGATCGATCGTGATGACGTGGTCGACGAGAGCTTGCGACTTAAGTACCGGTATCTGGACCTGCGCCGCGAACGTCTGCAGCGCAACCTGACTGTGCGCCATAAAGCCGTTAAATTCATACGTGATTTTTTGAGCGAGCGTGATTTCCTGGAAGTCGAAACGCCCATTTTGTTTAAGAGCACGCCTGAAGGGGCGCGCGATTATCTCGTTCCCAGCCGCATCCATCCGGGCAAGTTTTATGCACTGCCGCAAAGCCCGCAGCAGTTGAAGCAATTGTTGATGGTGGCTGGTTATGAACGATACTTCCAGATCGCGCGCTGCTTCCGCGATGAGGACCTGCGCGCCGACCGCCAACCGGAATTCACGCAGCTTGACCTGGAAATGAGTTTTGTCGAGCGCGATGATATTCTGGACCTGGTCGAAGAATTGATGGTTGGGATGGTGAAAGAGGCGAGCCTGGTTCCGCTGGCCAGCGAGCAGTTCCCGCGACTGAGCTATGCGGAAGTGATCGACCGCTTTGGCATTGATCGGCCTGACATCCGTTTTGGCATGGAATTGAAAAGCATTGCCGATCTGGTAGCCGACAGCGCCTTCCGCGTGTTCGCCGAGAATGTAGCGGCAGGTAAGCCGGTGAAGGCGATATGCGTTGAGGGCTGCGGATCATACAGCCGCAAACAGCTTTCGGAGCTGGAGGATATTGCCAAGGATGAAGGCGCAAAAGGATTGGCATGGCTGGCGATTCATCCCGAGACGGAAGAGATTCGCGGGCCGATCGCCAAGTTTTTCAGCGTCGACCAGTTGATCGCGATCACGGATCGTATGGAAGCCAAGCCGGGCGATCTGATCTTGATCGCCAGCGGGGAGAAGGCAGTGGTGAATAACGTTTTAAGCACGCTGCGCATGGAGATGGCTCACCGTCTGGGCTTGACGGATAATAATGAACTGGCCTTCTTATGGGTCATTGATTTCCCGTTGTTTGAAGAGGAACTTGAAGAGGGCCATTATGCGCCCAGCCACCATATGTTCACTTCGCCAAAAAGGGAGCAAATCCCGCTGCTTGACAGCGATCCTTCGGCCGTCTTAAGCGAGCAGTACGACCTGGTATGCAATGGCTACGAAGTAGCCGGCGGCAGCATCAGGATCCACGAACGGCCGCTGCAGCGCAAAATCATGGAATTGATTGGCTTCTCTATTGAAGAGGCGCGCGACCAGTTCGGCCATATGCTGGAGGCGTTTGAATATGGCGCGCCCCCGCACGGCGGGATCGCGCCAGGTATCGATCGCCTGGTTGCCCTGATGGCCGGCGAACCTAATATTCGCGAGGTGATCGCTTTTCCGAAGACGAACCAGGCGACGGATCTAATGTCCGACTCGCCGACCACGGTTGCGCAGCACCAGCTCGATATGCTTAATATCGCCCTGACGCTCCCCGAGGAGAAGGTTTAAAGCGTGCCTTATTATCGGCCACGCTAGAGGAAGAAATCTTTCAACACGGCCGTAATGTCTTCAATGATGGCGTGCCAGTCGGCATCGGGCTGGCGCTGGATAAACAGCTCATCATTATCCAGGCGAAGAAAACTCAAGCCGCTGACGACCGCCAGGGCCTGGGCAAGGGGTGAGCCCAGTTCCATTTCTTGCAGCGACACATATTCCTCTGCCTCACCGTCGGTTAGGCGCAGGTTGGTGTAGATATAAAGCGAGCCGGTATCGTCGCCTTCTTCAGGAGAAATTTCGATATATTCAGACATGTTATTTGCGGTCTATTTCTATTATTATAAAGAAGATGCGGGCGATACGGTATAATTGTCGCTAACTTGAACAGGTTGATAGGAACTGTTATGAGCAAATTTTGGAGCTTTTCCGCAGGGGCGCTTTCCGGAGCGCTGGTCGGGGGTATCGTGACACTGCTGCTTACGCCCAAATCGGGTGATGACCTTATTAACGATGCAGAGAATCGCTGGAATTCGGCCGTGGACGAGGCCAACCGCGCGCGCATTGAGAAGCAGCAGGAATTAGAAGCGCAGTTTGAGATGGCGAAACGGCCGTAGCAGGCTAACGGCCGCGGCACTTAGCGAAATTCGATCATATAAGCGTCGACCGGGGCGTCAGGACGGATGTGTTCGATCCAGGCCACGGATTTTTCCAGCAAGCCGTGCAAATAGGCCGTGTCGTTGCCTACCGTGACCAGGCCAATAACGGCCGATCCCCACACATCGTGTTTATCGATCTCGGCGACGGCGACGTTGAACTGTCTTGGCAGGCGAGATAAGATGGACTTGACGATGCGCCGCTTTTCTTTCAATGAGCGCACCCCCGCGAGATTTAACTCAATAATGCATGTGGCGACGTGAACGGTCATGATGAAACTGTTCTTGGGACTGTTTAGGCGTTCTTAGACATTTATTATAGCTGGGTTGTTGAGTTCCAGCCGCGCGAATCGTAACCGGGCCTGGCGTGTTATCGCCACTCAGTGAGAGTTTTTTCCCTCTAACACGTATAGCAGTTATATCCAGTATAATATATCGCAATCTGGAGTAAATTGGGTTATGGATGAGAAGAAAGTAGATTCAAACGAGACGCCGGCAAAGGACGTTCCACTTGGGCCGCCGGTCAGGGCGGAACAACAGAAAGCACCGCCTGTTGCTTCGCAGGAAGCGAGTACGGTCGCAGCGGCCCCGAGCAGAGGCAACTGGCTGCGTAACCTGGCCTTTTTATCGATTATTATCTTCTTCTGCCTTCTGTCGGGCGTTGTGGCCATGTTCGCGATAGGCGCCAATCAGGCCAAGAATGAGGTCATCGAGCCGGTCTCAAACCTGGTACGCCAGCTTGTGCTGCCGGTGACTCCGGAGATTATCCCTAATCCAACAACGATTATTCGCGAGATTCAGGATTTGCAGCGCCTGGAGACAGCTTCTTTTGAGTTTGAAAAAGTGATTACTGCGGAAACGAAGCAGGACTTGTTGTGGGGTTTGCTGGGCGAATCGGTTGTTTTCGTGGCCAATGGGAAAGTGTATGCCGGGGTTGATTTTGCGAAGATGGCCGAGAGCGATCTTCAAGTTTATGATCCCGTTACTGTTTACGTGCATCTGCCTAAGGCCGAGATTTTTGAAGATATTCCGGTTCTGGATACCCAGCAATCCTACGTGGCCGATCGCGACACCGGACTGTTGACTCGAGCGGATCCGGAGCTGGAAACGCAGGTGCGCCAGGAAGCGGAAAAAGCGATTCGTGAGGCCGCGGACGAGAGTGAGATTCTGGCGCGCGCGGATAATAACGCACGGCAGTATATGATCGCGTTCTTGAGCGGCCTGGGGTTTGAAAATATTGTTTTCACAGACGAATCGCCGGAGCCGGCTGCACCGTACGTGCAGGAAGTGCCGAAGGGGTTTGCGATTACGCCTGTTGCACCGCAGGGGGAGTGAACGGTATTCA
>JBJYWZ010000052.1:4708-7299 GCA_046259725.1 Promineifilaceae bacterium (SeqCode)
TAACTGTGAGCCGGTTGCTGGCTGGGTGATGCAGTTTCCTGAGCGGCTGCCCGGGGTCAAGGGGCTGATTGTTTTTTGGGCGGTGTCCGCCATTGTGTGGTCTGTTTTAGAAGGGGACCCGGGGCGCGTTTTGCTGTTTGGCCTGCTGACCACGATCGTGGGGCTGGCGTATCTGTTCCAACGGGCGATGGGTGGAAGGCGTTTGCCGGTTTGGAGCGGCGTGCTCGTTATGGGGTTGTGGGGAGCAGCATTGGGCGCCGGCACGGTGCTGGTGACGCTGTTCTTGATGGCGGTGAAAACGGGACTGCACGCACATGGGCCGGAGTTCAGTACGGCCGACATTGGCGCGCTTTGGGGACAGGCTGCATTGTGGACCGCCGTTGGGCTGCTTATTGGTCTGGGGTTGGGGCTGCTGATTGCTGCCAGGCAGTCAGAATGAGTAAGCGTCCGGCTTTTCCAACGATACTTTGCACAATTGAAAGATACAGAAATCAGGCAACTGCTATTATGAGAGATCACGCAGGCGGCTTTCGACTGCTTTTAGGGCCCGTTCAAGCTCCGCCTGGCGAAGACTGGTGGTGACGTCACCGCGGGTGCGTTCCAGGACGGCGCGCACCGTGTCCGTGCGACGGCGCAAACCACCAGTGATGCTGTCGTTAAAGTCGAAAGTGACCAGGATACTATAGATCTGGTCCATATTGTCGAGCAGCCGCTCCGCCTCTTCGCTGTGGCCGTGGCGTATGATGTCCAGGATGCGGCGGCGCAGTTCAGTGGCCGCTTCGGCGAGGCCATTGAGCCAGGTGTTGTACTCGGCGCCAAGGTCTTCGGGACGGGGCAGCGGGCGGTTGCGCACCAGGGCATAGGTGAGGTTAGCTTCCACGAACTCCTTGATGGCATCCTGGGTATATCCGGCGAAGTAGAGGGCCGGATAGTCGCGGACACCAGCGGCCAGTTCTCCGGCTGCTTCACGCGCTTCTTCTATCAGTGCTTCGGCCGTTTCCCATTCATCGCGATGCACGGCACGGATGGCGCGTGCACAGAGGCGGATCAGGCCGCGCGAGCTCTGGTAGGCATGGTCGCGCGCGTCGTTAGTCAGTTCGAAGTCCTGGCGGATGATTTCGGCCGTCTGGTCGAGGTTTTCCATACGATGTCTCCTGAGCGAAAGTGGTTTTGTATTTGACTGGTTGAGCAGCCAGCCTGTCAGCTATCTTCATCATCCGCGGAGCCTTCCTGGGAAGTGCGGAAGAAATTATCGGCCAGGGGAGAGCCTGGCTGCGGCAGGCGGATCTCGCCGAATTTTTGCTCGTAGTTGGCCAGGTTGCGGGCCAGCGCCAGATGCAGCATTTTTGCATGCATGGGAGTCATGATCACGCGCGCCTGGATCGTGCCGTGGGGATTACGCGGCAGTACCTGGGCGAACTCGATGACCATTTCCGCCGGCGCGTGGCTGATCAGGGCCACGTTAGCGTAGACCGGCTTGAGGTCTTTAGGCAAGTTGAGCTTGATCTGCTTGCGCTGCGGCTTGCCGTCTTCTGATGTTTTACTCTGTTCGTCGCTCATATTATCTCACCTCAGCTGCCTTTCCACCTGGGGCAGGCATGGCCAGGGTAAGATACTATATGTTTGGGTAGGGAGCAATTATGGAATGGACAGTGCGGAGTGCGGAATTGGGAGCGGGTGGTATTGAGACGGGGTGTGGGGCATGTTACAATGTTTTTTGATTGGCACGAGTATGGATCATGTCTGAGGAACCGATTGAGATCGTGGAGCATACGGCCGATTGGTCACTGCGTGTTCGCGGAGAGGATCTGGGAATGCTTTTTAAGAACGCGGCATTGGGCATGGCCATGCTCATGGTCGAAGATTTGGAGGCGCTGCCGCCTGACATTGAGCGGGATATTCAATTGGAGGCCTATGACGCGGAGAGCCTCCTGGTTGACTGGCTGGGTGAACTGGCCTATTGGGCGGAAAGCGAAGGGCTTGTCTTCCATGATTTTGATATCAGGGAGATAGACAACGGGCGCCTGGCGGTGACGGTGCGTGGAGGCAAGGCGCCGGTCCTGGATAAGCACATTAAGGCGGTTACTTTCCACAATCTGGCGATTACAGCCGTTGATTCGGGACTGGAAGTAACGATTGTTTTTGACGTTTAGCCCGCCGCAGCGGCTGATCGTCACGGGGAGTAGGAAGATGAAACGGAGTGATTTTCAACGCGTAGCGCCGTATGTCTACGAGATTCCACAAACGTTCCGGGCCGATATGCGAGTGCCGGCGCGCTTTTATGCGGATGGCGAACTGCTGGAAGCGGCGCTTGGCGATAAGAGCCTGGATCAGCTTGTGAATACGGCGACGCTGCCCGGCATCGTGCAGTATGCTCTGGCCATGCCCGATATCCACCAGGGGTATGGTTTCCCAATTGGTGGCGTGGTAGCCACGGAGCTGCCGGATGGGGTGATTTCGCCCGGCGGCGTGGGATATGACATTAACTGCGGGGTGAGGCTGCTGGGAACGCACCTGGACGAGGAAGATATCGCCCCATATCTGGATGAGCTGGCGACGGAGCTGCAGCGCAACTGCCCTCATGGCGTTGG
>JBJYWZ010000053.1:0-1859 GCA_046259725.1 Promineifilaceae bacterium (SeqCode)
CCCAGTATTTAATCAGGCGGATCGTCCGCAGCCGGGGCATAGATGAGTTCAGCGCACGCCTGGTGCCTGCACTGGTTGGCGCACTCACTGTTCCTCTCCTTTACCCTTTTCTGACGCGAATCTTTTCGCCGCAGGTGGCCTTACTGGCAACGACTTTGTTGGCGTTATCACCCTGGCATCTCTACTGGTCTCAGAATGCGCGCTTTTACACCCTGCTGCTCCTCTTCTATTCCCTTGCACTTTTCACCTTCTACCTTGGCCTGGAAGAGGATAATCTCCTGCTGTTGATTTCCTCGCTGCTTTTTCTCGGGTTGGCAGCCCGGGAACGCCTCTTTGCACTGTTTTTTGTGCCCGTAGTTGCCGCTTATCTTGGAATTCTACTTCTACCGGGTTATCCAAGGCCTCGCGGCCTGAACGTGCGCAATCTGCTGTTATTTCTGCTGCCCGGAGGGATCGGCGCTTGGCTGTTTGCGCGTCCTTACCTGCAGGATCTGCCCGGATGGATGGAAGGTTTTGGCCGGAGCAATAATAACCCGCTGTGGCTGGCAGGCGTTTTTGCCTACTACCTAGGACTACCAGTTGTGTTTTCAGCAGTGGCAGGCGCCGTCTATGGTTTCCTTCGCCAGGATCGCGCCTTACTGTTCATGTCCTGTGGAGCATTCATACCACTTGGCATTCTAATATCGATCGCGCCGGTTCACTATACGGCAAGCCGCTACGGCTTCGTGACTCTCGGCAGCTGGCTTGCGCTGGCCAGTTATGGCTTGATTACGCTCAGTCACGCCCTCCTGCAGCGTGATCGGCCGTTTGCGGCTGCTGGCGTTCTTGCGCTTCCCTTCCTGCAGTTCCTGTTCGACGATATTCGCTATTTTTCTCACAACGGAAAGCGGGCTAACTGGAAAGAAGCGTTTGCTGTTATAGGGGATCGACTGCAGCCAAATGATCGAGTCTTCTCAACCGGTCCCGACCTTGCTGATCATTACCTGAAAAATCAAACCAATCATCTGGATGATTTGGAACTGGCGGAGTCACCCGAAAGAGACACGAGGTCATGGATTGTCGAAGATACGGACGCCGCAGAAAAGTATCCGGAGCTGGGTGACTGGCTGGCGCAGCATGCCCTGCACGTCGCCTCCTTCGATGTAATAGTGTGGCTGCGGAATTTCAAAATGCGCGTCTATCTGGTCACTGCTTAAGCGTATGGAGGTAAAAAGTAGCTATGTCACTTAACGAGGAACAGCAAGTAAAAAGGTTCCCCGGAATGAAAATAAACGTGAGAGCGAAGGCGCGTTGGGATGAACTGGCCGGATTATTGGTCGTGATCCTTGGTATTGTGGCCCTCATCTACTACTTTAGCTGGTGGTCTTACGAGTCCCGTTTAAGCTCGCCTCTATATGCTCTCTGGTTTCTTGCCGCCACAGTCTTCACAATATTCCAGCTGCTTTGCGTCTGGGCGATCGACCTGGCGGCGTTCCGCCGGCCGCAGAACCGCCGCGCCTCAGTAAATCACCTGACCACGGATGTGTTTCTTACAACCTGCGGCGAGCCAGTTGACCTCGTTGAGCGTTCGCTGTCGGCCGCCTGCAACATGCGTGGAAACTACTGCGTCTGGCTTCTAGATGATGGTCATGACCCGCGGTTGCAGAGGCTCGCCGGCGCATTAGGCGCAGGTTACCTGACGCGTGAAGACCGGCAGGATGCCAAGGCCGGGAACATCAATGCCGCGCTGGCGCGAACAACAGGGGACATCATCGCTGTATTTGACGTCGACCACGTCGCCGAACCGGAATTCCTCGAGCGATCGCTGCCACTGTTCGCGGAAAGTGACATAGGCTTTGTGCAGGTCATGCTGACTTCTA
>JBJYWZ010000054.1:0-2004 GCA_046259725.1 Promineifilaceae bacterium (SeqCode)
CGGGAGTCGTTCTCAGCGTCGATGATCAATCGCTGCGCGAGCTTTTCGTTTCCGGTGAACTTGCTTATTATATCGCCGGGCCGCAAGAAAGAGACCTTATACAGGCGCTGGTTGATGAAGAAAATCCCCTTGATTTTGCTGTCGCACCGCTGCCGGAAGGTCCGGCAGGCGCAGCCGGTCCTTTGCCCAATGCCGAAACGATATTACTCTACGCATACGATTCGCCGCAGCAGGCCCGGATCGCCGATGCCCTGGCGCTCTTTCTCGTCAATCAACAGCAAAGTATACGCTTTATGCGCGAACTGAAGCGCGTACCGGCAAATCCGGCCGTCAGGGTCGACCGGCGCATTTATCCTCGGGTTAGCGGCTTCGCCCAACAGGCGCGCTCGGCCGTCGCCATTCCCAATGAGATCCCTGCCAACACCTTGAAAGAGGCGGGCGATCTGGCTTACGCCAGTGTGCTTTCTGATTTATCAACCCCCGCCGAGGCCCTCTGCCAATTTAGCCTCGATGTTGCCGCCTCTTTAGGGCCGCAGGCGGGTGATGTGCAGCTTCCCGATGGTTGTGAATCCTGACAGCGATCCTTGAACGACTGGACAGAGAAATGAAATTAAACGGTACGCAGGAGTGAATAATGGACGGCGAAAACCTCGAACAGGCTGAACCATTTATCGATGTGCTTCGAGACCAGATAGATTTCTTGCTCGCCGTTATTTCGCGGCCCGTCTTGCAGCGCCAGATAATCGCCATACTCATAATCCTCCTGGTCACCTGGCTGCTTCCCTCAGCGCTCGAAATAGTAAAGAAACGGCGCGGCGCGGCTGGAGGCGCCAGGGAGGATGAAGCTGCCGGCAAATCACGCTGGCTGTTTGTCCTCTATCAGGTTGCCGTACCGGTAGTGGCCTTGCTGCTGCTAAATTTATCAATCTGGTTATTCGGCCAGCAGGGCTACCCCTCCGGTCTGCTTGCAAAAGCAAGCAATTTCTTTTGGCTGTGGCTGATTTACCGCATCCTGATCACCTTTCTCTATACGCGCTTCGGCGAAGAATTCCGCCCTGTCAAAAACAGGATCGTGATACCTGTTTTCCTGTACCTGATTATTCGCCAGTTTGCCTCATTGATCCCTGCATCTGTCGCTTTGGTACAGTCGACCTTGAGCGTGGGCTCCGTATCATTTACCCTGGGTGATTTGATAGGCGCTTTTCTTACCTTTTACATCTTCATCGTAATTGCCTGGATCGTCAAAGAGATCATGATTGAATACGGGCCCGCTCGCCTCAACGCGGAACCCGGTCTTATCGAGTCGGTGGCCACCTTGACGAGCTATGCGCTCATCAGTCTGGGTATTGTGCTTGCTCTGGCCGTGCTGGGTGTGAACTTCGCTTCGCTGGCCATCATCGCCGGAGGTCTCTCAGTTGGCATTGGCATCGGCCTGCAGGACCTGGTTGCCAATTTCGTCAGCGGCCTGGTACTGCTGTTTGAGCAGTCCTTACGCCCGGGGGATGTTGTCGAACTTGATGGAGAGATCAGCCAGGTAAAAAGCATCAGCTTGCGCGCCACCACCGTGCGCACGCAGAGGAATGAAGAACTGATCATTCCCAATTTAAACTTCACGACCGAGCAGGTAAAGAATCTGACCAAGACCGAGCGAGTAGTGCGCCTGGTGATCCCCTTCGGGGTAAGTTACAAAAGCGATCCGCAGCAGGTTCAGGAAATAGCCGTGCAAACAGCGCTGCAGCATTCCCTCGTGCTCTCTCAACCCCCTCCCATACTGCTCTTTGGCAATTATGGTGATTCAAGTCTTGACTTTAAATTAGCCGTTGCGGTCGACCAGCCTCAAATGTCGGCCAGAATTCGGAGCGAAATTTACTATATGCTCTGGCAGTCATTCAAAGAGAACGCCATCGAAATCCCCTATCCGCAGCGTGATCTAAACCTGGGGACTGGTTGGGAGAACTTCACCATCAATCCGGCAGCCTAGCCGGAGCGGCGCTCGCTGCCGGT